>JAYULN010000236.1:0-12625 GCA_043763525.1 Hymenobacter sp. | reverse complement strand
TTCAACGACTGCACCACCCCAATTTCCGCTGCGCGGAAACGTCCCCTCCTTGAAAAAAGGAGGGGAGTTTTTCGTTCTTCCTCCCTTGCGGGCCCCGTACTTTTGCCCCATGCCCAGCCCCCTCCTCGCCCTCTCGCCCCTCGATGGGCGCTACGCCCGCGCCACCGCCCCCCTGGCCCGGCGCTTCTCCGAAATGGCCCTGATGCGCTACCGCGTGCTGGTCGAAGTCGAATACTTCATCGCCCTGGCCGAGCTGCCACTGCCCCAGCTGCACGGCGTGTCGGCCGAGGTGTTCCCGGCCCTGCGGCACCTCTACGAAGCCTTTTCCGAAGCCGATGCTGAGGCCATCAAAGCCCACGAAGCCGTGACCAACCACGACGTGAAAGCCGTGGAATACTTCCTGCGCGACCAGTTCACGGCCCTCGGCCTGGGCGGGTTTGTCGAGTTCATTCACTTCGGCCTCACCTCGCAGGACATCAACAACACGGCCATTCCGCTCAGCTTCCGCGATGCGCTGCTGGGGGAGGTGCTGCCCGCCTATGCCCAAATCCGCAATGCCCTGGCCGCCCGCGCCCAGGAGTGGCAGGCCGTGCCCATGCTGGCCCGCACCCACGGCCAACCCGCTTCGCCTACCCGCCTGGGCAAGGAAATTGAGGTATTTGTGGCCCGGCTCGATGCCCAGGTGGCATTGCTGGCCCAGGTGCCGTTCGGGGCCAAATTTGGCGGGGCCACCGGCAACTTCAACGCCCACTACGCGGCCTACCCGCAGGTGGACTGGCACGCCTTCGCCACCACGTTCGTGAACACCCGCCTGGGCCTCACCCGCTCCTTCCCCACCACCCAAATTGAGCACTACGACCACCTGGCGGCCCATTGCGACGCGCTGAAGCGCCTCAACACCATCCTGCTCGACCTGGCCCGCGACGTGTGGCAGTACATTTCGCTCGGCTACTTCAGGCAAACCATCAAGGCCGGCGAGGTGGGCTCGTCGGCCATGCCGCACAAGGTGAACCCCATCGACTTCGAGAACGCCGAAGGCAACCTGGGCGTGGCCAACGCCCTGCTCGAACACTTCGCCGCCAAGCTGCCCATCTCCCGCCTCCAGCGCGACCTCACCGATTCCACCGTCCTCCGCAACCTGGGCGTGCCACTCGGCCATATCCTGGTTGCGCTGGGTGCTTTGCAGCGCGGCCTCGGCAAGCTCGCGCTCGATGAATCGGCTTTGCACCGCGACCTGGAAGCCAACTGGGCCGTGGTGGCCGAAGGTATTCAGACCATATTAAGAAGGGAAGCCTACCCCGACCCTTACAACGCCCTCAAAGCCCTCACCCGCACGGGCGAGGCCATTTCGGCCGCCAGCATTGGGGCCTTTATCGAGGGACTGGACGTGAGCGTTGGCGTGAAGGCGGAGCTGCGCGGCATCACGCCCCACAGCTACGTGGGGCGGTAGTAAACAACCCGTCATTATCTATTCACCTTCCCAAAAATCTACTGTATGTATTTATTTCGTTACCTGGCTGGGTGGCTCTGCTGTTTCGCTATCATCGGTGGGGTGTGGCCAACTACCGGCCACGCTCAAACCTGGCAATGGGCAGTTGGGCAAACTGTGACAAATACCTCTCTGGGTAATGCCGAATGCCGGGCGGTTGTCCGCGATGCATCCGGACAGCTTGTGGTGGCGGGCGAATTCAGAGGCACAATTCAGCTGGGCAGCCTTACGCTCACCAGTGCGGGAAACTACGACGTTTTCGTGGCCCGGCTCGACGCACAGGGCCATTGGCTACAGGCAGCCCGCGCGGGCGGCCCCGATTACGATAATGCCTCCGGGCTGGCACTGGATGCCGGCGGTAATGCCGTACTGACCGGGCAATTCCAGAGTCGCTCGGTCGACGTTGGCCCGTTTGTACTTACCAATGCCGACCAAACCTATAATACCCTCGATATTTTCATTGCCCGCTTCAACTCACAAGGGAATTGGGTGCAGGCCCAGCGCGCGGGCGGTATTTACTCCGACTACGCGTATGGTGGACTTGTGCTTGATGCTTCGGGCAACGCGGTTATTGCCGGCACCTTTGCCTCGCCCACGCTGCCACTCGGCGCTTTCACGCTCACCGGGGTAGGCTCGTACCCCATGTTCGTGGCCCGCCTCAGCCCACAGGGAACCTGGATGCAGGCGGCCATTGCGGGCAATGCGCAAAACCATGGTACTTGGCCGACTTCCCTGTGCCTCGACCAAGCGGGCAACGTAATGGTTGCTGGCAGTTTTCAGGGGCCGGCTACCCAGTTTGGCACCTTCACGCTCACCAATGCCGACTCTGCGCCCACCAATGCAAATACGGACGTTTTTGTGGCCCGCCTGAGCTCGCAGGGTACTTGGACGACGGCCATCAGGGCGGGCGATTTTGGGACTGAACACATTAGTGGCATCGCACTGGACCTGGCCGGAAACCTCGTCGTAGCCGGGCAGTTCTACGGCCCCACCACCACCTTGGGCAGCACAACGCTGACCAATGCCGACCCCTTGGCAGCGGGCCGAAGTTCGGCCGATATTTTCATGGCCCGATTGAGTCCTCAAGGCTCCTGGTCGCAGGTGATACGAGCGGGAGGCCCCGACCCCGAGTCGGTGAATGGGCTTGTGCTTGATGCCGGCGGCAATGCGGTCATCACTGGCGAGTTCCGGAACTCTGTGGTGCAATTCGGCACTTTTGCCATCCTGAACAATTATAATCCTGCCAGCTCCCAACTCGTTTACCTGGCGCGGCTGCGGGCCGACGGGCAATGGACGAACGCACTGGCTGGGGGCACCTTCGGCGTTCATCGCAGCAACGCAGTGGTACTGGACGCGCAAGGACAAGCTATTATTTGCGGAATCGTGCTTACAATGGCACAGTTCGGCCCAACAACGCTGTCTCCTCCCATCAACGGGGGCTTATACGTAGCGCGAACCAACGGCCTGCCGTTAGCCACCGCCGCTCCTGTGCGGCACCAAGCCGGCCTGATGCCAAATCCGGCTCATATGACTGTGTTAGTGACCTTGCCAGAAAACACGGCCCCTCAATCCGTATCACTGCTCGATGCCCTCGGCCGTTGCGTCCGTTCTTATCCCCTACCCGCCCACGCTACCAGCACGACTCTCGACCTCACCGGCCTCACCCCCGGCCTCTACGTGGTGCGTTGCGGCGCGGCCTCGGGCAAGCTCGTCGTAGAGTAGCGCCCCAAAGCGGCTGAAAAGCCCGCCGCCGCAGTCCCGTAGCCCCCCAGACGACCATCGGCAGCCCCCCAAACGACCATCGGCAGCCCCCAAGGGGTATTCGGCGGGGTACGGGCGGGGGGCGGGACTGCCCGGACTGGTTTCTGGTGCTACCTTCCGGCCGTCGTAGGTCCCGCCAGCCTGTTGGGTTGTGCCGTGGGTGCCACCTGCGGGCCACAATTCCACTTCTACCCCCTTCCCGTCATGAAAGACCAGGAACCCCAGCGCAACGGCAGCTTCGCCGATGCCGACCTTGCTACCGAATGCACCGACAAGCTCGCGGCCCTCACCGACAACCTCCCGGCCCTGGCCGGCGAGGGCCTCACCCCGGCCATGCTCACCGCTTTCGAAAAACAGCTTACCGCCTTTCGGGCGCTGCCCACCGACGAAAACCTGCTCTATGCCATCGTGACGAATACCGGGAAGCGCGACGCGGCCCTGGAGGCCGCCCGCACCGGCTTGCGGCAGGTATCGCAGCCCATCGCGCGAGCCTACGGCAACGAATCGCCGGAATACCGCAGCCTGGCCATTGGCGAAATCACCCGCAAATCGGTGTCCGAAACCCTGCAAGTACTGCTCACGGCACCGGGGGTGGGGGCCGCATTCGTGGCGGATAAAAAAGCCCAGGACCAGGGATTTTCGGCGGCCCGCCTCGCGGCCTTGGCCCCCCTCTACGCCAACTTGTTTGCGGGCGAAGGCAAAATGCACGCCGCCGAAACCGCCCGCACCGCCGCCACTCGCGGCCGGGTGCTGGCCTACAACGCCCTCAACACCGAGTGCAGCAGCCAGTGCGCCCGCGGCTACGACCATTTCATGGAAACCGACCAGCAGAAAGCCCAGCTTTTTGTGCGCAACCCCGCCAGCCACCCGGCCCCGGCCGTAGTGCCGGTGCCGCCCAAAGTGTAACGGCACGTTTAGCGTGCCCGCCGCCGGGCCTGCCGCCACGGCAGGCCCGGCTTTTTTGCGGATGCTGGGGGCAACGGCCCCGCGCCCGCCGCTGGGCGCTACTTTTGCCGCATCATTCCCCTTGTTTTTGCCGTGCCCCACCTGCTCGATTCCGTTGTGCATCCCGACTGCCGCCACTTTCGCGGCGACCTGCCCTGCCGCCCCAACAAAACCCACGGCTACGTGTGCGCCGATTGCCCGGTGTATGCCCCCGTGACCCAGCGGATTCTCATCATCAAGCTCGGGGCCATTGGCGATGTCATTCGGACCACGCCCCTGCTGCGGCGGCTGCGCGAGGAGCGGCCCGGCTGCGCCATTACCTGGCTCACGCTCACGCCCGCCATCCTGCCCCAGCATGAGATTGAGGAGATTCTGAAGTTCGATTTCGCCAGCGCCCTCCAGCTCCAGGCCCGGCAGTTCGACGTCGTCATCAACCTCGACAAGGAAAAAGAAGCCTGCGCCCTGCTGAACACCATTTCGGCCAAGGAGAAATTCGGCTACGCCCTGCGCCCGCACGACGGCGTGGCCTGGCCCGTGAACCAGCTGGCCGAGCACAAATTCCTCACCGGCATCTTCGACCAGGTAAGCCTGGCCAACACCAAGCCCTACGTGCAGGAAATATTCGAGCTCTGCGGCTTCGATTTCCGGGGCGAAGAATACGTCTTCGACACCCACGACGACAAAGGCTACGACTGGAGTAGCTTGCCCGCCGCCCGCCCCCGCATCGGCCTCAACACCGGCTGCGGCGACCGCTGGACCACCCGCCTCTGGAGCGACGAGAAGTGGGTTGCCCTCATCACCCAGCTGCAAGCCGCCGGCTACACGCCTGTCCTGCTCGGCGGCGAGGCCGAAGACCTCCGCAACCGCGCCCTGCACGCCGCCACCGGCGCGGCCTACCCCGGCACCTTCCCCCTGCCCCAGTTCATCAACCTGATGCACCAGCTGGATGCCATCGTGACGCAGGTCACCATGGCCATGCACATCAGCATTGCCCTGCGCAAACCCACCATTTTGATGAATAACATCTTCAACGCGCACGAATTCGACCTCTACGGTCGCGGGCAAATTGTAGGACCGGATAAGCAATGCGTCTGTTTCTATCGGGGCACTTGCCAGCTCGGCACCAGCTGCATGGAGGACTTGCCGGCCGAGAAGGTATTGCAGGCCGTGCGGGCGAGTGTGGCACTGATGAATTATGAGTCATGAATTATGAGTTGCGGAATAGCATGTTTTAACTCATAACTGATGTTACGCGGTGCCTTTATTCAAGCGCCGCTGGGGGCGTAGCGCGAACGGTGTAGTTCGCGTCCCCGCGCCAGTAAAGCCGCCCGAACGGCGCGGGAACGCGAACGACACCGGTCGCGCTACAACCTACCGCGTAACAGCAACTCATAACTCATAACTCAACATAGCTACTTCTTTCAGGGCCGCTACCATCACCGGCCACGAAAACTGCTTCTTCTGTTCGCGCACCCCGGCAACAAAACCTTCTTCCCGTTTCTCCGCATAAAAGGCCACCACCGCATCGGCAATGGCAGCCGGCGTGGGCGGCACCACGTAGCCCACCACCCCATCCGGAATCAATTCGGCCAGCCCGCCCACGTCCGTCACCAGCATGGGCCGCTCAAAATGATACGCTATTTGCGACACCCCGCTTTGCGTCGCGTTTTTATAAGGCTGCACAATTAAATCCGCCGCGCAGAAATAATCCACCACTTTTTCATTGGGAATAAAATCCGTGGCCCTAATTATTCTTTCTTCTAATTGATAACGCCGAATTAATTCCTCATACGGCGCGGCATCCTCATAAAATTCACCCGCGATAATTAAGTTAATCGGCAGTGCCGCTACCCGCGCATCGGCCAAGGCTTCGAGCATAATATCCAGCCCTTTATAAGCCCGAATAAACCCAAAAAACAATAAATAGCCCGTCGTATCCGGCAGTTCCAGCGCCGCCAACGCGGCGGGCTTCGATTTAATTGGCCCAAAATTATCGTACAGCGGGTGCGGGCGATAAAGCGCCGGCTTCTGCCCAAACCCCAGCCGCTGCAAGTCGCTCAGCACGCTGCGGCTCATGGTCACAAACCCATCGCAGGCACTCAGGAAATAGCGCGTAAGTGGCCCATCGCCCGGCCGTTTTTCGTGCGGAATTACATTATCCGTAATGGCTACCACGCGGGTGTGCCCGTTGCCCCGCACCAGCCGCGCCACCGTGCCCAGCGCCGGCCCCATAAACGGCAGCCAGAACCGAAAAATCACCAAATCGGGCCGCTCCCGGCGCAGCTTTCGCCCCACCGCCAGCCACGAGAGCGGGTTCACCGAGTTTAAACTCACCTCGATGTCTAAATCGGCCGGGCCGGGCTCGGTGCTAAATTGCGTCTGGCCCGGAAACAAAAAGTCTGGGTATTGCAGCGAAAACGTGACGATGCGCACCTCGTCGCCCGCCTCGCGAAAGGCGCGGGCCAGCCGCTCGTTGTAGGTAGCCAGCCCGCCGCGCAGCGGATATGCCGGGCCAATGATGACGACGTTCATAGGCAGTGACATTGGTCGATTTTACGGCGGGCGGGTGGCACGGGGCCGGCCCCCGCGACCGCACGAGCCCAGGCTGGACCGACCAGCCCGCTACTTCCTGCTGACCACGAACAGCGCGTAGACATTGTTTACTTTTTGGTGAAAATAAAGCTGCTTGCCATCGGGAGAAATGGTGGGTGCTTCCGCGAAGCCAGTGATGCTCGCAATGCGCTTCACTTCGCCAAATGCATCGGCGGGGGTAGGCCGGGTGGCCACTAATATTTCGGGAATGGAAGCGGCCGTGATGGGCAATTGAAGCCGCGTGAAATACAGGCTGAGGCCGTCGCTGGCAATGCTGGCGGCGTATTCGAGGGCGCTGGTATTGACGTTTCGCAGCAGGGCGGCGCTGGCGGGCAATCGGGCAAAACCAGTGCTGGTTTTGCCGGCCAGCACCAAGTCGGCGCTCTGCGGAATGCCCGACGAGGTGAGCTTGCCGTCGACGAAATAAAGCTGATTGCCATCGGCGCTAACTTCCACGTCGAAATTCACCCACCCCGGTTCTTGCCGGGAAATTCCATTGACCAGCTGCACGTTTGTCGCGGCCCCGCCCGCCAGCGTGGCTTGGTAAATGGTCGACAACGAGCTGCTGTAGCTGCGCAACGACACAAAATACAAGTTGTCAGCCGCGTCCAGGGTCGGCACGCCTTCCAGCTCCGGCGTGTTCACGCCCGCAATTTCGCCCTGGTACTGAAAAGTGGAATCGTTTACTTTCGTGGCCCAGTGCAGGTTGGTGTTTTCCGGGGCGCTGTTGAGGTTATTGAAAAACAGGCGCCCACCGTCCCGCGACAAAAAAGGCTCCATCAGATTGCCGCCATAGCCGCGCATCGCCACCCGCCGGGGCACCCCAAACGACGCATCGGGGGGCGGCACCACGAGGTTTTTTTCGGCTTTGCAAGCCCCCAGCGCAACTACCAGGCAGGCCCCCACCGCAGTCTGCACTGCTGGTCGCCGCCGGCGGCGACCCATGATTTTCGAAAGCAAAGTGACGCGTTGCATGGCCGGGGGTGAGAAAAAGGCAGGGTAGTTCGCCCGACGGCCTGGGGCGGGGAAAGTTATTTAATACGCTCCCGCACCAGGTAATCATTGCGACGCGGCCCGTTAAGCTGCACCATTTCGGCCAAAAATCCGGACAGAAACAGCATTACGCCAATAATTACGGCAGTCAACGCCAGGAAAAACAGGGGCTGGTCCGTCACGTTACGGGCACGCAGATTATGCAGCGAAAGCCACACTTTTTCGCCTACTACCCACAGCGTAAGCAGCATGCCCACGAAGAAGGACAAGCTGCCCAGAGTGCCAAAAAAGTGCATCGGCCGCCGCCGAAACCGGCTCACAAACGTGATGCTGGCCAGGTCCAGAAAGCCGTACACAAACCGCTCCAGGCCAAATTTCGTCACGCCGTACTTCCGCTCCTGGTGCTGCACCACCTTCTCGCCAATCTTGCGAAAGCCGTTCCATTTCGCAATCACCGGAATGTAGCGGTGCATTTCGCCGTACACCTCAATGCTTTTCACCACGCGCTGGTCGTATGCTTTCAGGCCGCAGTTAAAATCGTGCAGCTTGATGCCCGAAATCCATCGCGTCGCGCCATTGAAGAGCTTGGTCGGAATGGTCTTCGACAGCGGGTCGAAGCGCTTCTGCTTCCACCCACTCACCAGCTCAAACTTATCCTCCGTAATCATCCGATATAGCTCGGGCAATTCCTCCGGCGAGTCCTGCAAGTCGGCATCCATGGTGCAAACCACCCGGCCGCGCGCCGCCTCGAAGCCCACGTTCAGCGCTGCCGACTTGCCGTAGTTCCGGTTGAAGCGGATGCCGCGCAAAGTGTCATCTTCCGCCGCCAGGGCCTCAATCACGCCCCACGAGTCATCCGTCGAGCCATCGTCAATCAGCAGCACCTCGTAGCTCAGGCCGCGAGCCACCAATACGCGCGCAATCCACTGCGTGAGTTCAGGCAACGATTCTGCTTCGTTCAGCAGGGGAATTACGATGGAAATTTCCACCGGGAAAACGACAGCAGGCTTATTCAAATTCGGGAGCGCTTCTCTTGGTGAATGCCGATACAATTACCCCTAACACCAATCCAGAACCAACTCCGCGAATTAGTCCATCAATTAGCGCCTTACCCAAATTCGTTTTCATCTCATCAAATCGGGCGGTGGACTTCTCTATTTGGTCATCCGGAACATTGTTGCGCTCCATAAATTCTCTCATTTGCGATTTGAGATTATTAACAAATTCCGGGTCGATAACATGCACGTAGAAGTAGTTAAAAAGACTACTAACTATCCCTGCAATCAGGAGCATAATGATGGAAATTGTTAAGCCCTGCGAGAAGGTCATCAGGCCGCCGTTATTCTGTTTGAATTTTTTGTGAGCGACAACCAACCACACAATTCCTACTACTAACGCCGCTAATACTCCCGCAATGGCATAGGTAAGAAAGCTGAATCCGGCCATTCGCACCGCAAAATCAACTAATATTCCAGTGAGGGCCAATAGTAAGCCGTAGCGCACCCCCACCGATGCAGTAGTAACCGAAGTATCGTTCGTTTCCATTAGTTTTAACTGAAGTGAGCCGAAAGATAAATCGAATTATTCCCGAAAAAATATTCCGCCGGGCAGCCCCAGCGCCAAGCCAAATAACACGACCACGGTGAAATTACTCACTACCAAATCTTGCACTGTCAAATTATCCACGTTCTGCATTTGCTGCGCGACTTCTTGCGCGGTCCGCTTCACCTTCGGATTTTCGCGCTGCTGCGCCCGCACTATTTCCCGCACCTCGGCCCGGTTGCGCGCCAGGGCCGACTCGCCCTCCGCAAACCCCAACCCCAGCACGCTAGCCGCCGAAATCGCGGCCGCGATGAGCACGGTTAGTAACCCCACCCCCAGCGAGCGGCCTAGGCCCGGCTTTTCGGGTTTCAGTTCCCGGCGCAAAAACCATTCGCTGGCCAGCGCCGCCAATGGTACTAGCAACTGGGCCATTATCTGTTTGGGACCGAAGCCATTATTGCCCGTCACCTGCAACCCCACCATCCACAGCGCGCACACCAGCCCGGCTCCTCCCCCAAAGCGCAACGCCAACCGCCTCACCATTCCCGCCGATTGGGCCGGTTCGTACGCATTCGGTTCAATAGAAGAAGCGGCCATACACAATGCATCAATTAAAGCGGCAAGTTACGCCCTCCAGCGCGCTTTATACGGAGTGATTACGGAGCGGCGTGCTGCTTCAGGTCAGCTATTTCGCAGGAGTTGCAGCCGCCTGCCGGTTCCCAAAACGTATCAGCAACGCCTCCGCTAAAAGTGCCAACAGCGCCAGGGCCACAAAGTAGCGCCACAACGGCCGGCCAGTTTGCTCCGCCCGAAACTTCGCCAAGTCCGCGCCATCGGCCCCACCTTCGAGCACACGGATATTCGGCTGATTAGGCCCAATCAGCTGCCGCAATTCCTCGGCCGAATAAGCTGCCAGTTCCGACTCCCGCTTATCTTGGTTGAAAGCCAAAGTGGTCAATACCTTGCCGTGCCGCTGCACTTGGTAAAACCCCGGCGTATCCATACCCGCTGGCAAGTCCAAACGCACATCTTGGCCCATCACCCGTTGCGCCGGAATCAGCGTCAGGCTGTCCTTCACCAGCCGAAAACCAGCCTCGTCGGCCCGCCCCGGTACTGTCTCCGCCGCCAGTTGCAACGCCACCGTCCCCTGCGTTAGCCGATAGGCTGGTAGTTGCTCGTTACGGTAGCTCAGCATGGCCATGCGGTACATTACCGGCACAAATAAGGCATGCGTAGTAAAATCTGCATATTCCTTTGCAAACGGGGCCGAAAACACGTAAACCCGTCCCATGCCGCTCGCAAAATCAGCCAGGTAGCTTTCTCCATCCCGCAGCCGCAAAATATCGGTGCCCGTGCGCGCCCAGCGCAACACCGGAGCCACTCGCGGCATGGTTACCGCCCGCTGCTGCGCTCCAAATACTTCTCGAAAAAATGGCTCCCGCGCACTGGGCATTGCAACCTCACGCAACTCCGGCGTGGCCGTCCTGGCTTCCCACTGCACCGTGCCCAGACCCAACTCCTTAAAAAGTAGTTGGTAAGAATCATGCTGCGCCTCCAGGGCCGTGGGCACTATCACCACACTTCCGCCCCGTTTCAACACAGCCCGCAAACCATCGCGTAAGCCCGCATCTACTTCCTTCACCTCCCGTAAAATCACCAAATTGGCCTGCCGCAAGCCCGAATAATTAACACTTTGCGGTTTTGCAAATGAGTAAACAAACAGTGGTTCATTGCCATACAGCTGCTCCGTAACCGGCTCCGACCCAATTTCCAAAACCCGAATGGCCGCCGCCGGCTGTAAGGTAAAATAATACGTATTGTCGAATGTCACCGGTTCATCCTCCGTCACCACCCGGCCAAGAGCTAAGCCTCCGTCGCTCACCTGCACCTGCACCACCGAAGCGACTGCCTCCCCCACGCCCACCGTCACCCGATAAGCAGCAACCTGCCGCTGCCCAAGAAATACCTTCACCGGACAGTCCGTTGCCACCATTCCGCCGCCGTTGCGCACTCGCACATGGAAGCCCACATTTGTCCGCACCCGCACAAAGGCATCATCCAACCACACACTATCCACATAAACATTACCCGCCGGCTTACCTACTACCGGCACCAGCACCACTTCTCGCCCCGCTCCCACTGCGCTCAACACTTTGGTATTAGCGCCATTTCTCTGAAAATCAGAGAAAATATACAACCCCCTTTTACTTTCGTTCTGCCCAACATCCGCAGATTTTAGCAAAGCACCTCGCGCCGACATTTTCAACTCGTCCAGCTTTGCCTGAAACGCTACCGAAGATAGCGCCCCTCCCCGCTGCCCCAGCAAGGTAACCCGCGCACCAGCCGGCAGAATTTGCCCCAGGCTCCCGGCCTCTGCAACAGCCTCTTCAAATAATGTCCCGCGCGTAACACCTTGTAGCTGCATACTAAGAGAATTGTCCAACAATACCTCTACGCCGCTCGAAGCCAGCCCAATTCCCAATTGCTTATTAGAAATAAGAGGCTGACAAAAAGCAAGAATCAACGCAATAAGCACTAGTATTCTCGCCAGCAATATCAATAACCGCTGCACCTTCCGATGCCGCACCGTAATTAAATCGACCTCCTGTATAAAAGCAATGTTACTAAACAGTACCCGTTGAGGGCGGCGTAATTGCAACAAATGAATAATAATAGGAATGGTAACCACCGATAAGCCTATCAGGAACCATGGAAACAATAAATACATGCTTATCTAGAATTATTAGTTACCCGAAATTACACTTCAAATAACCATTTGAGTAATTAATGTTACGCAGGCAACTTTTGTTGCTTGTGTTTCACAGAATTTTTTGTTGCTGATTTTTGGTTGAATATTGCTCCAAGAAGAGCCCAAAAACACCAAACTAGCAACTGCCTGCGTAACATAACATCTGTAAGTAACTGCTGTTACGCGGTAGGTTGTAGCGCGAACTCTGCAGTTCGCGTCCTCGCGCCAGTAAAGCCGCCCGAACGGCACGGGGACGCGAACGACAAAGTTCGCGCTACACCCCCAGCGTCGCTTGAACCAAGGCCCGGCGTAACATCAGTAAGTAATAAAGCTTTTCTCCGTCTCCTAATCGAGACCTTCCACAGTTTCCATGCCCTGTACTACTCCCCAAAAACTGGACAGTTTAGCGGGGGTTGTTAAGTAATATGGTTATGTATGGATGAATGAAGGTTAGGCAAAGACCTGAGCGGGCGTTTGGCCGCGCAGGCTTTGGGGGGGCCGGTGGTGGGGGTAGTAGGCAAAGTACGCCTGTAATTGCTGGTGCCGGTGGTGGC
>JAYULN010000235.1:0-12626 GCA_043763525.1 Hymenobacter sp. | reverse complement strand
TGTTACGCACCACCTTGACTGATTGCTTGGAAAAGGCCTTTGCTGAAGCAGCTGAAGTCTCTTTCTGAAGCGTAGGCGCAATCAGTGCGTAACATCAGTTACTGCCTACTGTTTCTGATTTAGAACTTGAAGCAAATACCCACTGAATTGGCGCTCTCCCGGCCCGATTTATTTGACAAAGCAAAGAGCCCGATTCATTGAATCGGGCTCTTTGCTTTGTCAAATAAATCGGGTTCTGAAGGCTTAAGGCTTATTCAGTCCTCAAAAATCCTAGTAGGACGGGCCTTTGTCGGCCTGCACCAGACTTTCTTCCTGGTCGGCGTACTGCTCGATGGGCGTGCAGCTGCAAATCAGGTTGCGGTCGCCGTAGGCCGAGTCGATGCGGCTGACGGTGGGCCAGAACTTGTTGTTGCGCACGTACTCCATCGGGAATACGGCTTGCTCACGGGTGTAGGGGCGGGTCCAGGCGTGTACCAGCACGGTGGCGGCGGTGTGCGGGGCGTGCTTGAGCACGTTGTCCTTGGCATCGGCGCGGCCGGCTTCTACCTCAGCAATCTCCTTGCGGATGGAAATCATGGCATCGCAGAAACGGTCCAATTCGGCTTTGCTTTCGCTTTCGGTCGGCTCAATCATCAGCGTGCCGGCTACCGGGAAGCTCACCGTGGGCGCGTGAAAATTGTAGTCCATCAGGCGCTTGGCAATGTCTTCGACTTCGATACCGGCCTTTTTGAAGTGGCGGCAGTCGAGAATCATTTCGTGGGCGCAACGGCCGTGGCGGCCGGTGTACAGCACGGGGTAGTGCTCCTCCAGGCGGGCCTTGATGTAGTTGGCGTTCAGAATGGCCAGCTCGGTGGCGCGTTGCAGGCCGTCGCCGCCCATCATCGAAATGTAGGCGTAGCTGATGGGCAGAATGCTGGCCGAACCCCACGGCGCGGCCGACACCGAGCCGCTGGTACGGCCCTCGACCGGCACCACGGCGTGGCCGGGCAGGTAGGGGGCCAGGTCGGCCACCACGCCGATGGGACCCACGCCGGGGCCACCGCCGCCGTGCGGAATGCAGAAGGTTTTGTGCAGGTTGAGGTGGCACACATCGGCCCCGATGGCGGCCGGCGAGGTGAGGCCCACCTGGGCATTCATGTTGGCCCCGTCCATGTACACGCGGCCGCCGTACTCGTGAATCATCGTGCAGATGTCGATGATGGTTTCCTCGTACACGCCGTGCGTGCTGGGGTAGGTCACCATCAGGCAGCTCAGGTTGGCGGCGTGCTTTTCGGCTTGCGCCTTGAGGTCGGCCACGTCGATGTTGCCGTCTTCGGTGCTCTTCACGACTACTACCTGCATGCCGGCCATCACGGCCGAGGCGGGGTTGGTGCCGTGGGCCGACGACGGGATGAGGGCCACGTTGCGATGATGGTCGCCCCGAGCCTCATGGTAGCCTTTGATGGCCAGCAGGCCGGCATATTCGCCCTGCGCCCCCGAGTTGGGCTGGAGGCTGACGGCGGCAAAGCCGGTGATTTCGCAGAGCCAGGTCTGCAAATCCGAGAAAATCTGCTGGTAGCCTTGGGCCTGCTCCACGGGGGCGAAGGGGTGGAGGCCACCGATTTCGGGCCAGGTCACCGGAATCATTTCGGCGGTGGCGTTCAGCTTCATGGTGCACGAGCCGAGCGCAATCATGGAGTGCGCCAGGCTCAGGTCCTTGTTTTCGAGCTGCTTCATGTAGCGCAGCAGCTCGTGCTCGGCGTGGTGCGTGTTGAAGATGGGGTGCGTGAGGTACTCGCTGGTGCGCACGAGGCTGGTGGGCCAGGTCAGCGCCAGCTCTTCGGGCAGGCCGGCCAATTGGTCGGCTTCCTTGTCCAGCACTTTGGCAAACACGTCCAGAATGTCGGCCACGTCGTGCAGCTCGGTGTTCTGGTTCAGCGAGATGCCCACGCGCACCTCATCAAAATAGCGGAAGTTGAGGCGGGCGGTTTCGGCTTCTTTCTTCAAGGCCTGTTGCAGCTCGGCGCTTTCGAGGCGCAGGCTCAGGGTGTCGAAGTAATGGGCGTTGGTTTGCTCTACGCCGAGCTTCTTCAGGCCGGCTTCCAGGGTTTGGGCCAGGCTGTGGGTGTTCACGGCGAACTGCTGAAGGCGCTGCGGGCCGTGGTACACGGCATACATGCCGGCCAGCACGCTCAGCAGCACCTGCGCGGTGCAGATGTTGGAGGTGGCTTTTTCGCGGCGGATGTGCTGCTCGCGGGTTTGCAGGGCCATGCGGTAGGCTTTGTTGCCGGCCGCGTCGATGCTCTGGCCGATGAGGCGGCCGGGAATCACGCGCTTGAACTGGTCTTTGCAGGAGAAGAAACCGGCGTGCGGGCCGCCGTAGCCCATCGGCACGCCGAAGCGCTGGGAGTTGCCCACGCACACATCGGCCCCCAGCTCGCCGGGCGAAGTGAGCAGGGTGAGGGCCAGCAAATCGGCCGCCATCACCACAAAAACACCGTATTTCCGGGCCTGCGCCACAAAGTCTTTGTAGTCGAATACCTCGCCGTCGGCGGCGGGGTACTGCACCATGGCCCCGAAGAAGCCTTCGCCGCTGAGGTCAACCTGGCGGTGGTCGCCCACCACGAGCTCGATGCCGACCGGCGTGGCGCGGGTGCGCAGCAGGTCGATGGTCTGGGGCAGCACCTGCTCGGAAACGAAGTACTGGTGGGCTCCTTTTTTCTTGGTCTGGCTGTGCAGCATGTGCATGGCCTCGGCGGCGGCAGTGCCTTCATCGAGCAGGCTGGCGTTGGCGATTTCCATGCCCGTGAGGTCAATTACCATGGTCTGGTAGTTGATGAGGGCTTCGAGGCGGCCCTGGGCAATTTCGGCCTGGTAGGGCGTGTAGGCAGTGTACCAGCCGGGGTTTTCCAGAATGTTGCGCTGGATAACCGGGGGCAGCGTCGTGTCGTGGTAGCCCAGGCCGATGTAGCTTTTGAACACCTGGTTCTGGCCGGAAATCTGCTTGAATTTCGCCAAAAAAGCCCGCTCGCTGAGGGCGGCAGGCAGGTCGAGCGGTTTTTTCAGGCGGATGGCGGGCGGCACGGTTTCGGCAATGAGCTGCTCGATGCTGTCCACGCCGATGGTGCGGAGCATGGCGGCCTGCGCCTCGGCACCGGGCGCGTTGTGGCGGGCTTCAAAAACGTCGACTGGCGAGAATTTCAACGACATAAAGACGGGAATGGATTGGTGGACAGCCGTTTTGGCGGGTTTATTTTTGGGTTCAGACTCCTTAACAAAGGTACGCTCGAAACCTCCCGGCGAACCGCGGGCAAATCCGTAATTTTGGCCGTCTTATTAGGAATAAAGAACATTATGCAGCACGCAGCGAAGCATCTTACCCGCCACCACTAATCCAATCGAAAGGATTACTGACTGCGGGTAAGATGCTTCGCTACGCGCTGCATGACGTTCAACTATCGTTCTTCCTACCCTTCCCTCTCTCCCCCAATTCCCTCCCCCATGCCCCTCACCATCGGCCTCATTCGCGAAGGCAAAACCCCACCCGATAAGCGCGTCGCCCTCACCCCCAAAAAGTGCGTGGAGGCCCTGGCCAGCTTCCCCGGCCTACAGATTGTGGTGCAACCCAGCGCCGGGCGCAGCTACGCCGACCAGGAATACCGCGACCTCGGCCTGGAAGTGAGCGACGACCTTTCGGCCTGCGACGTGTTGCTGGGCGTGAAGGAAGTGCCCATCGACCAGCTTATTCCCAACAAAACCTACCTCTTCTTCTCGCACACCGTGAAAAAGCAGCCCGCCAACCGCAACTTGCTGCACGCGGTGCTGAACAAGAACATTACGCTCATCGATTACGAGCTGCTGACCAATGGCCAGGGCGAGCGCATTGTGGCCTTTGGGCGCTACGCCGGTATTGTGGGGGCATACAACGGCCTGCTCACCTACGGCCGCAAGCACCACCTTTTCGACCTGAAGCCGGCCCACGAGTGCGTGGACATGGACGACATGCAGGAAGAGTTTTTCAAGGTGAAGAAGCTGCCGCCCATCAAAATGGCCATCACCGGCTCGGGCCGGGTGGCGCAGGGCGCGCTCGAGGTGCTCGACCGCATGGGCATCCGCCGGGTGAGCGTGTACGACTACCTGTACCACGATTTCAACGAGCCAGTATTCACGCAGCTGCTGAGCTCGGACTACAACCGCCGCCGCGACGGCCGGGTGTGGGATACCCAGGATTTTCATAAGAACCCGCAGGAGTACGAATCGACCTTCGGCCATTTTCTGCCCGTCACCGACCTGCTCATTGCCTGCGCCTACTGGCACCCAGCCGCCCCCAAGCTCTTCACCGAAGCCGATACCCAGCGCCCCGGTTTCCGCATCAATACCATTGCCGATGTCACTTGCGACGTAAACGGCTCGGTGCCCACCACCAAGCGCAGCAGCACCATCGCCGACCCGGCCTTCGACTATAACCCCGCTACCGGCGAGCTGGAAGCGCCGTATTCGCGCCCCTCCAACATCACCGAGATGGCCGTGGATAACCTGCCCTGCGAGCTGCCCCGCAACGCCAGCCGCGACTTCGGCCGCCAGCTGATTGACATGGTGCTGCCTCACCTACTGGGCACCAACGCGGACGAGGTAATTGCCCGCGCCACCATCGCCCGCCACGGCGAGCTCACGGAACGGTATCAGTACTTGGCCGACTACGTGGCTGAAACCGTCACTGCTGGTACGCCGGGCCTTGGTTCAAGCGCCGCTGGGGGGGTAGCGCGAACGGTGTAGTTCGCGTCCCCGTGCCGTTCGGGCGGCTTTACTGGCGCAAGGACGCGAACGACACCGTTCGCGCTACACCCTACTGCGTAACAGCAGACCGTACCTGCCTAACCCCAACCCGTTAGTCATCAAAAGTAATCAAAAAAGCCCTTTCTGTTGCCAGAAGGGGCTTTTTTGGCATGAAGGTCGGCGGGTGGATTGGAAGGTGCGTTACTTCATCGGTAATCGGTACCACAACGGGCTGATTAGAACGTCCGGTTGAACCAGGCTTTGATATCATCGACGGCGTGGCCGGTTTTCGCCTGCAACTGGCCGAACCACTCGTCCTGCTTGCCATCCTCGTAGTCGAGGTCGTTGTCGGTGAGGATGCCCCACTTCTGCTTGGCTTCGCCTTTGAGCTGGTTCCAGTTGCCGCGAGCTTTCAGCTCGGTGCTGTCGTTGACGTTATTTTGGTTAAGGTCCATGATTCTGAGGAAAATGTGGGCGGGAAGGAATGAATTTTCAGTGTCTTTTACGCCCTCGCTTTGGCGGAGGCTGAGCTAGGGTCTTAAATGCCGGAATTATGTTGGGGTAGGCCAGGGATATATCCCAGGTCGGTAGATTATCGCCGCCATGGCTGAGCCAGCACGGGGCTTCGGCGCTATCGGTGCCGCGAATTGAAGCCCACCAGCAAGCTCACGCGCATGCCTTCCTTGCCGGGCACCACGGCCAGGTTCACCGGGAAGTTGATGCCGTTGGATTGGATGGAGGTGCCCATGGCCAGCACAATGTTGGCCCCGAGCGGGGTCACGTTCGGCCCCAGCCCAAACTCGAAGCCCTTGGCCCCGCGCATGCCCAGCAGCCCGCTCACGCTGGGGATAAACTGGCCCTGCTCCAGCCCACCTACCAGGGGCACCAGCTCCACCAGGCCGCTGATGCCGTTGGGCAGGCGAAACAGGCGGCTCTCGAACTGCCAGCCGAACTGGGTAAGGAAGGGATTGATGTCGACCCCGTGGTCGTGGGCTTTGTTCACCACGCCCGAAGAAAGGATGGTGAAGCCCAGGCGCGGGCCGTCGAGGTGAACGGTTTCTTCAAGGACGGCATCGTTGGGGGTGCGGTTGCTCACCACGGGCACGTCGTCTGGGAAAGCGGTGCGGGCGGCGGCGGGCGGCACCACGGGGCCGTGCGCTGGCACTTGGGTATAGATGGGGGTGGCGCTGACAATTTCCTTCGTGCCGTTGGCGTAGCGAATCATGTACACCTCAGACTTCCACACGCTGATGAGCGGGCCGTCGGGGTTGTCGGCGCGGCGGAATTTTACCTCGGCCGGCGTTATTTCCACCACCTTCACCGGCAGCTCGTCGCCGTTGCGTTTGGTGAGGATGTCCTGGGCGTGGGCGGCGCTGGCCAACACGGTGAGCAAGGCAAGGAGTAAAAAAGGGCGCATGGCGAAACGAGTTAGGGTGAGATGATGCGTAAAGGTGGAAGTGCGTACCACGAAATGCCAGCGCATCTTTGCACTTTCAGGACTTTAATACGCTATATAAAATGAGTATAAAAATTTGTTAAACAGGTGGTTAAATATTAATAAAAAGGATATTGCGAAGCAGTGATGGCCCGCCCGCCGCCGCGCCGTAATTTGGCCGCATGGACGACTTGCGCACCACGCTGCTAACTCTGGCCCCCGACGAGCGGCGCGACTTTGGCGTGTTCATTCAGCGGCAGCGCCGCAAAGCCACCGGCCGGCAAGATTCGCGGCTGTACGAGCTGCTGGTGCAGGCCAAAACCCTTACCGCCCCGCAGCTCATCGCCAAGCTTTACCCCGACGAGCCCAACCCCGTGGCCTACTACGCGTTGCGCAAGCGCCTGCTGCGCCACCTCACCGATTTCCTGCTGCTGCGCCAGCGCCAGCTCGACCCCACAGCTGCTGCCTCGGTGCGCGGGCTGCTCAGCCTGGGCCAATACCTGTTCGAGGCCCGGATTCCGCGTCTGGCCTGGAGCACGCTGCGCAAAGCCGAAAAGCTGGCCCACGACAACGAGCAGTACGAGCCGCTAAACGCGGTGTACAACCTCCAGATTCAGTACGCCAACACGCCCTACGCCGAGCCGCTGGCCGAAATCATTGCTCGCCGCCACGTCAACAAAAAAGCCGCCGACGAAGAGGAGCGGGCCAACATTGCCGACAGCCTGCTGCGCCAGCGCCTGCGCGAAGCCCGCAAAAAAGGCCGCGCCGCCGCCCCGCTCGACACCCTGATGCACGACATTCTGGTGGAGTACGACTTGCAGGAGGCCTTCGCCCGCTCGCCGTCGCTGCTGTGCCGGCTGCTGTCCATTGCCCGCAGTGCCATGCTGGTACGGCGCGATTTTGCCGCGTTTGCCGTGTTTGTCGAGCGCTGCTACCGCCTCATGGAGCGCCGCCACGGCTTTGCGCCGGCGCAGCGCAGCTACCAATTGCGGCTGCTCTACATGCTGGCCCACGCCCTGTACCGCTCGCGCCGCTTTGCCGAGTCGGTGGCTTACCTCGAGCACGGCCGGGCATTGCTGGCCGCCACACCCAGTCGCAAATTTGCCGAATTCACGCCCCGCTTCACCTTCTTACTGGCCGCCAACCTCGCCTTCCTGCGCCGCAACTCCGAAGGCATTGCCCTGTTGGATGCGGTGCTACTGGCCAAGCCCGCCCTGCCCCTGGTCGAGGAGTTGACCGCCTGGCTGCAACTGGTGTTTCATTATTTCGCCGAAGGCAGCTTCAGCAAAGCCAACCACGCGTTGCTGCGCCTCGGCCGCACCGACCATTGGCTGGAGGAGCACATGGGCCTGGAATGGTTGCTGAGTAAAAACCTGGCCGAGATGTTCATCCAGTTCGAGCTGGGACATGAAGATTTGGCCCTGGGCCGCCTCAAATCCATCGAGCGCGCCCTGGGCGAGCATTTCCCGGCCGCGCCTGCCGTGCCGGCCACGGCTAGTGCGCCGGCCGCCGAGGCCGTGCCCGTGGGCGGCCCCTACGTGTACGTGCTGCGGTTTCTGGAGCTGGTGCATGAGGTCATCGACGACCCGGCCGTAGCCCACCGGCCCGCCTTTGCCGCCCGCGTGGCCGATTTGCCCACCTACCTGCCCTTGCAGCGCGAAGACTTGCAGGCCATGAGCTTCTATGCCTGGTTGCGGGCCCGCATGGTGGCCCGGCCCTATTACGAGGTGCTGCTGGAGGTAGCCGGGCTTTAGCTTTTCAGCCATAAAAAAGCCCATGCGCGGGGCGCATGGGCTTTCGTAGCAAAGCTTAAAAAACGGTTGCTTACTTCTTGGCAGCCTCTTTCATGTTCGCCTTGGCTTGCGCGGCCGATTTGGCGGCGGCATCACCCATGGCATCCATCTTGGCACCGGCGGCGCTCATTTTGGCATCCAGCTTGGCACCGGCGGTATCCATTTTAGCACCGGCAGCGTCCATTTTGGCATCCATTTTGGCACCGGCTTTCTCCATGCCACCCTTCATGTTGGCCGACGCATTGTCGACGGCAGCGCCGGCGGCGGCCCCTGCTTCGGTAGCCGTGGTAGCGGTGCTGTCGGTGGTTACGGTGGCGGTGGTGCCTTCGGGCGTAGTGGTGGTTTCGGTGGTTTTGGTTTGCTCGCAGGCCGTGGCGGTGAGGGCGATGGCGGCGGCGGCGAACAGGGTTTTGAGGGACGTTTTCATGGGGAAGATGATTTGAGGTAACTTAATGCTGTTTAATCGGCTTCAACCCCAAAAGGTAACCCACAGCGGCTCGCATTGTCGGGTGCAGCAGGTGCGCGGTTGCGGGGCGGGCTAACTTTTTAGCCTCGGCCCTAGTATAGCCCCTACGCATTTTCATTTAGCTTATCATGGATTCCATCGACACCACTCCGCAAACTCCCACCGCTCCCGAAGTGCCCATGACGGTGAGCGACCAGCAGAATACCGCCCTCCTCGACGATACCCTGACTTTTCTCACGGCCAGCACGCCCACCAACTCCGGCCCCCAGGGGCGGCTCGAAATTGAGCGTTGGGAAGCCGTATTGGCCGCGACGAGCCGCCCCGGCCTGGCCAAAATCCGCCAGGAGCTCAGCTTGCTCAACACCCTGCTGGCCGATGCCAAAACCCCGGCCCACGACATTGCCGAGGTGCTTGCTAGCCTGGGGGCCGAAACCGCCAAGGTGGCCGACGAGGCCGGCGGCGACTACGGTGCCCCGCTCGGCAACCTGAGCAAGCTGCTCATCAAAGCCGGCTGGTCGCTCTCGAAATAGCCGCCCCCCGCGGTTCCCTAACGGCCGTAGCGCGAACTTTGCAGTTCGCGTCGCCCCACGCCCCCGGATTTGTCCGCTGGGCCGGCGACGCGGATTTTCAAGTTCGCGCTACGGCTTTTTATGTCCCCACTCACTCCCGCCGACCTGCTGCCCTACGACCCATTCGACGGCATGCGCTTCGGCCCCGAAACCTGCTTTCTCAGCGGCCAGCCCGTGGGCCCCGCCGATACCGTGCCCGTTTTTGCCGACTGGCTGCAAAGCCGCTACCACCTGGCCGAGCGCCCCATTCAGCTGCTCGACCAGCGCACCATCCTCATTCGCGACCTGCGCCAGCCCGCCAGCCCGGCGGCCCGCCAGCGCATCGCCGAGCTGGAGGGTCGGGTAGAAGCCGCCGCCGCGCAAGGCCCCGCCGCCTTGCGTGCCCTCGGCGACGACATACTGTTCCTCTGGATGGGCAAAATGTTCTACGGCATCTTCATCACCGAGCTGCTGAACGAGTTCGAGCCCCTGATAAAGCCCAAGTACCCGCTGGCCGAAAACGCGGCCCTGGTGCGCCGCTTCCAAGCCTTTTTTCAGCTATTGCAGGGCCTGCGCGTGCCCACCGAGTATGCCGATTTCGTGCCGGGCTCCGTGTTCGTGCTCGAAGCCGACCCTGCCGAGGATGTCACGCCCTTCGAATACGACGACGACCTGAACACCCTCGTCTTCAGCATCAAGCTCGATAAAGCCGTGCTGGTGGCCTGTCTGGTCGATATCGGCCTCGTGGGTCAGGCCATGCGCAAAGTGTACGCCGATGCCCAACGCCCGATGCACCCCGTGCAGATTGCCGAGTTCAAGGCTCGCGTGTACTACGCGGCCCACCTGCTGCACGTCGTGCCCGACATTTATCCGCGCCACCCGCGCCCCGGCGATACCAAAATTGTATTCGATGCCCTCATTGACGACGTGACCGGGGCCATCTTCAACCCCTGGGAAAACTCGGCCTACACCCAGGCCCTGGCCGAAATGTGGCAGCGCTGGAACATCACCCTGGCCGATGTAGTAGCCAAACCCGCCGAGCCGCTGAGCTTGTTGTATGACGAAACCGGCGAGCCTCGCGAGCTGAAGCACTGGCCGGTGGCTGGCTAAGGAGCTGCTGTTACGCAGGAGGTTGTAGCGCGAACGGTGTAGTTCGCGTCCCCGCGCCAGTAAATCCGCCCGAACGGCCCGGGGACGCGAACTACCAGTTCGCGCTACGCCCCCAGCGGCGCTTGAACCAAGCCATGGCGTAACAGCAGTAAGGAGTCCTTCGTCAGCATGACAGATGATTATCAATGATTCTATTCAAAATTCCCCGTGCTAAAATCTCTGTTTCGCTACTTATCTCTGCTGCTGTTTCTACTGCCGCTCAGTTCCTGCCTCAACCTCCTCAAACCCCGTCACGATTTCGCCACCTACACCCCCGCGCCCGGCCCCGAATATGCCCAGGACAGCCTTTGGGCCGCCCTGCCTACCCGCCGCGATTCCGCCGATGCCGTGCCCGCTAAATCCGGCCTGCGCGACGAGCAAGCCATCGCCCCGGCCGATGTGTTCTTCATTCACCCCACCACCTTCTACCGCCCCGCCTCCTGGAACGCCGACCTCGCCAAGGATAAACTGAACCACTACACCGATAAAAGCACCATTCGCCACCAAGC
Organism: Hymenobacter sp.; assembly: GCA_043763525.1. GTDB lineage: Bacteria > Bacteroidota > Bacteroidia > Cytophagales > Hymenobacteraceae > Hymenobacter. The sequence goes on along the minus strand of JAYULN010000235.1, from coordinate 1,971 downwards.
CAGTGCCTTCAATGCCGCCGGCCGCATCTACGCGCCGCGCTACCGCCAGGCCACGCTCTATTCCTTCTTCGACGAGCAAACGCCCAGTGGCCAGGCCGCCCTCGACCTCGCTTATGCCGACGTGAAAGCCGCCTTCCAGTATTACCTCACCCACTACAACCAAGGCCGGCCCATCATCATCGCCGGCCACAGCCAGGGCACCGCCCACGCCACGCGCCTGCTCCACGACTTTTTCGATAACGATCCCAAGCTGCGCCGCCAGCTTGTGGCCGCCTACCTCATCGGTTTCAAAGTGAAGCCCGACGAGTACCAAACCATCCGGCCCTGCCCCGATTCGCTCGCCACCGGCTGCTTCATTAGCTATAATTCCGTGGCCACCGGCAACGACTTCCCGCCCTTTCATCCCTTCGCCGTCACCAATCCCCTCACCTGGACGTTGGACACGTTATTAGCCCCCGCTGCTCTCAATCGCGGCGGCATCAGCATGGATTTCAAGCGTATCGACCCGCAGGTTACCGATGCCAAAATTCACCAGGGCCTCCTCTGGATAACCCCACCCAAGCCCGGCGGCTACCCCCGTTTCCTACTCCCCGGCCGCTCCGAGCTGCGCCATTCCTTCCACATCGCCGACTACAGCCTGTTCTACATGAACATCCGTGAGAACGCTAGGGCGCGGGTACAGGCGTGGCAACAGGCGCACTAATTTCGGCTGCTTTTAAACCGTCTTTTGTAGCTCAACAATAACGGTTTCGGTAAAAGGAGCCCAATTGTTTGCGGGAAATTCACGGCGAAAGCGTTGGTGCTCTTGCCAGAATGTTTCTTCCTGAAAGCCTTCAAAGTCAAAAGATGAGAAATGGGCTACATTATGCAGCCAATTGGTGATTGCTGAGATGAAGCTTAATATTCTCTCCTTTCTTCTCCAGTTCCAAAAATGTGAATTGCCAGGAGCATGGCTCCGCATGTCAATCATTGCCCAATGCAGCAATTCACGATACAATCTTTTGCGTTCTTCGCTCATAACTAAAATCAAATTGAAAGCCCCGCCGGCACAATGCCAGCGGGGCTTTCAATTTAGCTAAAAACGGCAATTAAGCGCCGATAGCCACACGCTTGAAGTCCGAAACCGTCATGCCTTTCGACTTGCTGTCGAGCAGCTGGGCGATGGTCATCGAGTTGTCTTTCACGAACTCCTGGTTCAGCAGGGTGTTGTCCTTGTAGAACTTGTTGAGTTTGCCGAGGGCAATTTTCTCCAGCATGGCTTCGGGTTTGCCTTCGGTGCGGGCCTGCTCTTTGCCCACTTCAATTTCGCGCTCGGCAATGGTCGCATCCACGCCGTCTTTATCAACGGCAATGGGCTTCATGGCCACAATTTGCATGGCCACGTCGCGGCCCACGGCAGCAGCGTCGGCCGAACCAACATTTTTCAGGCCCACGAGTACGCCTTTCTTGCTGTCAGAATGCACATACGAAGCCACTTTCTCAGCGGTCAGGGTAGCGTAAGTCACTTCCAGCTTCTCACCGATTTTGCCCATCAAATCGGTCACGTGCTCCTGAATGCTCAGGCCATCCGACGCCTTGGCGGCGAGAATGTCTTCTTTCGTGCCGGCGTCGATGCGCACAGCCGTGTCCAGAATTTGCTGGGCCAGCTCGCGGAAGTTGGCCACTTTGGCTACCGATTCGGTTTCGCAAGCCAACGCCACCAGTTTGCCCTGGGTGCCGTCTTCGCTCACGCTCACCAGCACGAGGCCTTCCGACGTCTCGTTTTCGGCGCGCTTGTCCGCGATTTTCTGGCCGTGCTTGCGGAGAATGTCGCGGGCGGCTTCGAAGTCGCCGTCGGCTTCCACCAGGGCTTTTTTGCAATCCATCATGCCGGCACCGGTCATGGTGCGGAGCTTGTTTACGTCTGCGGCGGTAATAGCGGCCATTAGAGTAGGTATTGTGAGGGTTGAGACTGAATGAACATCAAACTCC
>JAYULN010000234.1:0-5140 GCA_043763525.1 Hymenobacter sp. | reverse complement strand
TCTACCGCTTCGTTGAACGTCGCATACGAAGCGGTAGAGATGCTTCGACAAGCGGACACCAGATGAAGCATGACCGTTCTTTTGACTTTCTATAACAGCTTCGCTATACATACTTGAATAACCTGACGAATAACCTATCCGCACATCTTACTCACTGCTGTTACGCAGTACCTTAACTGATTACTTGGAAAGGGCCTTTGCTGAAGCAGCTGCAGTCTCTTGCTGAAGCGGAGGCGCAATCAGTGCGTAACATCAATTACTCATCAGACATTTCAACCTCAAAAAAACCTAGCGCTCCGAGCTAAAGGCAATGGGCACGGTGCAGGCCACGCGCACGGGCTGGCCATTCACGCGGCCGGGCTCCCAAGGCGGCATCAGCCATACCAGGCGCAGGGCTTCGTCGTTGAGGCCGTTGCCGGGGCCGCTGATAACGTGCGCGTCCTGCACCTTACCCTGGGCATTGAGGATGAAGTTAACGTAGACCCGGCCCGAAACGTGGCGCTGCAGCGCCTGCTGGGGGTAGCGGATGGATTTGCTGAGGTAGGCCCCAAACGCCTTGTCGCCCCCCGTGAACTGCGGGCGCACCTCGGGGTTGATGTACACCGAATCGGGATAAACCAAGCCCGCAACGGCCTGCGGGCTGCTTTGCGCCGTGGCATTGGGCCCGGATTGTGCCCGGCTGAGGCCAGTGGCCAGCAGCCCGAACAAGCCGACGAAGGAGAGGAAGCGTAGCGAGTGGAACATAGGAAGTTGAATTTTGGGTGTGGAAAGCGCCAGGCGGACCGACCAGCCTTGCACCGATATCAGGAACGAACTAAAGATGGATGAGTTTTTTTTCCAAATTGTCTTTTCGGTAGAATACTTCCATTACCGTCTGAGCAGCGGCACCGGCTCGACAAATGCACTTTCGCCGGGCCAATTACCGCCAGAAAATCAATAAGTAGTCGAACATAAGCATTCGGTAGTCAGACCCAATGTTAAATCTTGATTGACAGCACTTTCATGTCCGACTACTGACTACTTAATACTGGCTACCTACTTAAATGATTTTATAACGCCATTTTTATCCTGCAAAATTATCAGTATTTAATGCTTGTAATGTTTCCCCAAGGTTAAGAATTTTCTTTTTGTTATATAATAATTTAGATATTATTTATAAAATCATTGTTTACACGGATTTACTGTTCACTTTTGCAATCGTTAATCGACGATAAACAAAAAACCTTTCTCCCCGCTTTGCTATGGCAACCCACAAACGCGAACAGTTCACCGAAGCCGAGCAGCAGCTGGCCACCATTGCCAAAGCCCTGGGGCACCCGGCGCGGGTGGCCATTCTGCGGCTATTGGCCCAGCGCCGGGCCTGCGTGTGCGGCGAGCTGGTGCTGGAGCTGCCCATTTCGCAAAGCACCGTGTCGCAGCACCTCAAGGAGCTGAAGGCCGCCGGCCTGGTGCAGGGCGAAGTCGACGGCCCGCGGGTGTGCTACTGCCTCGACCCCGCCGGCTGGGCCACCGCCCGCCAGCTGCTGGGCAACCTGCTGGCCGAGCTGCCCCCGCCAGATGCCACCTGCGCCTGCTAATCAGATTCTCATTTACCACCCCCAACCAAGCACGACCATGAAGATTTCGGAAATGAAGGAAGCCTTGACGGAACTGGCAGCCGTAACATTCAGACTGCCGGATGGCACCTCTCTCCCACCCCATTTCCACGTGACGGAAGTAGGCCTGGTGACCAAGCATTTTATTGACTGCGGTGGGGTTGAGCGCCGGGAAACCGTCGCCAACTTTCAGCTCTGGGAAGCCGGCGACTACGACCACCGCCTCGCACCGCAGAAATTCCTGGATATCCTCACCCTCTCGGAGAAGATTCTGGGCCGCCAGGATTTGGACATTGAGGTTGAGTACCAGCAGGGTACCATTGCCAAATTCGGCCTGGCGTTCGATGGCCACGATTTCCGACTGACCGCCAAGCAGACGGCCTGCCTGGCGCAGGAGGCGTGCGGCGTGCCGAGCCACCTTCAGGCGCTGCCCCAGCTGCAAGTAGCGAGCTGCACGCCGGGCGGCGGGTGCTGCTAGGGCGGCATCCGCACGCCGACTCAGGCCACTATCCGCTGCGGTGCCGGCCCCGATATTTCGCCCTATGAAATGATGAAACCTGAACCAATGACGGCCGCGCACTGGCCCGCAGTACGCGCCATTTACGCCGAGGGCATCGCCACCGGGCAGGCCACCTTCGCCACCGAACCGCCTACCTGGGCCGGTTGGGATGCCGACCACCTGCCCACCTGCCGCCTGGTGGCTACGGCGGAGACGGCCCCTGAGGCCCTGCTGGGCTGGGCGGCGCTGTCGCCAGTGTCGGGGCGCTGCGTGTATGCGGGCGTGGCCGAAGTGAGCATTTACGTGGCTGCCGCCGCCCGGGGCCGGGGCGTGGGCCAGGCCTTATTGGCGGCCCTGGTGGCCGAGTCGGAACAATGCGGCCTGTGGACCTTGCAGGCCGGCATATTCCCCGAAAACACGGCCAGCGTAGGCCTGCACGCAGCCATGGGCTTCCGGGTGGTGGGGCGGCGCGAGCGCATCGGCCAGATGGGCGGGCAATGGCGCGACACGCTGCTGCTCGAACGCCGCAGTACCGTAGTGGGCACGGCCCCGGTGGCCGCATGAGTGGGCCTTCGCTCCGCCACTGCCTGCTGACGGAAGTACTGGGCACCGCCGGCCTGCTGCTCTTTGGCACCGGCGCAATGGTCGTTGATGAGCAAACCCACGCCCTGGGGCACGGGGGCGTGGCCGCCGCCTTCGGGCTGGCGGTTTTCCTGCTGATTCAAAGCCTGGGGCCAGTGAGCGGGGCGCATGTGAACCCGGCCGTGACCGTAGGCTTTTGGGCGGCGGGGCGGTTTGCGGGGCGGCGGGTGCTGCCCTACCTGGCCGCCCAGCTGCTGGGGGCGCTCCTGGGCAGCGGACTGGTGAAGCTGATTGCCACCCCGGCCTCGTTACTCGGCGCGACCCTGCCGGCCCACTCCGCCCTCCAGGCGCTGGGCGTGGAAACGATGCTCACCTTCTGGCTCATGTTGGTGATTTTGCGCGTCACGGCCGGCTCGAAGGAGCAGGGGCTGCTGGCGGGCCTGGCCATCAGCGCCACCGTGGGGCTGGCGGCGCTGGTGGCCGGCCCGCTCTCGGGCGCTTCCATGAACCCGGCCCGCTCGCTGGCCCCCGCCCTGCTGAGCGGCCACCTCGCCGATGCCTGGCTATATGTGCTGGGGCCACTGGCCGGGGCGCTGCTGGCCGTGGCCACCGACCGTTTCTTAACTCTCAACCCCTCCCCCAAAACGCCCGCTACTCCATGAAAAGCTTTTTATTCGTGTGCATCGAAAATGCCAACCGCAGCCAGATGGCGCAGGCCTTCGCCACCCTACACGGCAGGGCGCAGGTGGCGGCCTTCAGCGCCGGCTCGCGCCCCTCGGGCATCATCAACCCCAAAGCCATTGCCGCCATGGCCGAGCTGGGCTACGATATGAGCACCCACGCCAGCAAGAGCCTCGATGAGGTGCGCGACCAGCAATTCGACTACGTGGTGACCATGGGCTGCGGCGATGCCTGCCCGTTCATCGCCGCCAAACACCGCCGCGACTGGCAGATTCCCGACCCCAAACACATGGAGCCCGCCGAGTTCCGGCAGGTGCGCGACCTGGTGGAGCGGCAGGTGCTGGCGCTGTTGCAGGAAGCGGGCGTAACGGTGGCCGCCGCCCGGTAATTCCGCCTACCTTGTGGGCCGGCTGCGGCCGCGCACAGGTGTGCGCGACGCAGCACGCGGGGCCCGGCTTCCGTGGGGCTTCTACCAACCCTTTTTACCCGCATGACTAACCTCGTGACCCAGGCCATTCCGGCCAAAACCCTGGCCGATGCCCTCAAAAGCGTCCGCGATGCCCGCGCCTCCCTGGCCGCCTACCTCATTTCGCTCACCCCGGACGAGCGCCAGGCCATTCCCAAGATGGGCGACAAGTCGCTGGCCTTCGTAACCAAAGCGGCCGAATACGCCCAGGGGCTGCCCAAACTCATGCCCGGCTACCTCGACGTGCCCGGCTTCATCACCGATGCCGGCGTGAGCGCCGACTTGCTGCCCCTGTTTCAGGAGCTGAACGGCTTCACCGCCGACGTGGACAGCACCCGCATGGAGGCTGGCTCCGAAGGCTATACCGCCGCCCTCATGGCCTTCGGCTCGCTGAAAGATGCGGCCAAGGCCAACCAGCCCGGTGCCCAAACGGCCGTCGATGCCCTCCAGGTCCGGTTTGCCGGCCAGGGCAAGCGCAAAGCCAAAATCGACCCCACGCCGCCCGCGAAGTAGTTGCCCTCGAAGGGCAACCAATTAGGGTCGGACCCTAATTGGTTCAGGTGAAAGGGCAGTCAGTTTCCTGAAAAGGTGAACTGACTGCCCTTTTTGCGTAAGCAGTTGGGGTCGGGAAGCAATTGGTTCGGTTCGGAGGGCAACTGGTTGGGCTCGGAACCGAACTAGTTGGGGTCAGAAGGCAACTGGTTCGGGTTTAACCTAAATTTGTCAGGTTTCGAACTACTCTCAACTACTTCCCCAAATGGCGGAACACCTCCCCGACCCCACCCCGGCCACGCCCGATGTGCGCCTGCTGCGCAGCATCACGCTACGCAACATCCTCTCCTTCGGCCCCGACACGCCCCCGCTGGAGTTGCGGGCGCTGAACGTGCTGATTGGGCCGAACGGGTCGGGAAAATCGAATTTGCTGGCATGTTTGAGCTTGTTGCCAGCCTTGGCAACCGATTGGAGTACGCCGTTCCGAGCTGGAGGCAGCACTATAAAAGATTGGTTCTGGAAAGGCCAGACTGGGCAGCTAGCTAGCTTGGAAGTTTCGATTGAACCAAATCAGATAGAATACCTAGTACATCGAATAGATTTTGATGAAATAGATTACCAAGCGCGTATCCAACGCGAAACGGTTGGGATTCACTCCGACGATACACTAAAGCCAAGAGCACCGCATAAAATCTACTTAAAAGAAACTCCCTCAATGATGGAGATTGAGGGCGAGCGTCAACTGTCTTTTTTTGATAATCATCTTTCAGTACTTGCGCAATTGCGTGACCGAAAAAGCTACCCAGAATTTGCGCGGCTGGTAAA
>JAYULN010000233.1:0-2081 GCA_043763525.1 Hymenobacter sp. | reverse complement strand
GCACCACCCCGTAGCTGAACAGGTTGAAGGCGTGCCGCAGCGGCGAATACCGCCGCACGCCGTAGCGCGGCGTGGTCGTACCCGGCAGGGTTGGGTCGGTTGGCTGGCTCAGCAGGCGCGGCACCAACTGCCCGGCGGGCTCCTGCGCCGTGAGGGCCGCTGCGTAGGGGCCGGGCACATCGGCCGTGGCAACGGGCACCGGCACCCAGGCCGTGGTATCGAGCGGCATTTCGACCACCCGCGCCCCGGTAGCCCGGTAGTCGTGGAAGGCCAACGTGCGGCCACCGGGGGCCACGGCGGCGTGGTAGGCCCCCAGCGGCCGGGCCGCGACGCGGTAGGTTTGGCCGGTGCGGGCGCTCACGGCGTAGAGATTGTCGATGCCCGATTGCGAGGAATTGTAGAGCACGAAATCGCGCCAGGGCTGGGGGTTGGCCAGGTTCACGTTGGCGGTGGGCAGCAGGGCTTTGGCGGTGCCGGTGCCAGGGTCGAGCACGACGATGGTTTTGCCGGCGGCGCTCAGCGTTACGGCTACGATGCGGCGGCCGTCGGGGTGCCAGCGGGGCTGCTGATAGAAGTCATTGGCCGGGTTGGGCAGGGTCTGGATTTCGGCCCCGGTCTGGGCATCCAGAATCACCAGGGCGTGGTGGTAGGCGGCATCGGTCCGCACGGCCACCAGGCGCTGGCCATCGGGCGAAAGGGCGGCGGCGGCGTAGCGGGCTCCCCGGCCAATGCGGGCGAGGCGGCCGGTTTGCAGGTCCAGCACTTTCAGCTCCGAAGCAATTTTCTGGCCCCACCGCGCATCCTGCTGAAACTCGGGCCACACCACTTTGCCGCCGTTCACCGACAGCATTTCGGGGATGTTGAGCTGACCGGGCGTGAAGATTTTGCGCTCGCGGCCCTGCCGGCTCAGCAGCACCAGCTGCGGCACGTTGTCGAGGCCGGTTTTCAGGGCCAGCACCGTGCTGTCGGTTACGTACTGCGGGTATTGGTACTGGGTGAATATTTTTTCGGAAGCCATGCTGGCCAGCTCGCGGGCGGGCGTGGCGGCCGGGGCCGCCGCTTGCTGCGCCCGCCAGGTCGAGTCAATTTCCGTCATCGTGCGCTCGTAGAGCTGCTCCACGGTGAGGCCGGTAGTGCGCCGGATGCCGTTGGAAAACGAGAACGGATAAAACGGAAAGCGGTAGTAGCTATCGAGCACCTTGGCCCACACGGCCGGCCCGTAATGCGTTTTCAGGTGCGACGTCATGAAGTATCCCAGCACGTACCAATCGGGCACGTTGTCGCGCAGCGAGCCGTTCACGGCCTTCTGGTAGGAGTAGCGGCGGCCGGCCAGCAGGTTGGCCCGCAGGCCCACGTTGAAGCTGGGAATGCGCCCCCGCCCGCTGCGCGTGAGGGCCGTTTCGGTGCCCACGGCATCGCCCTCGAAAAACCACTGCGGCACGCCCACGGCGGCCACGCCCAGCGCCCCATCGCCGAGCAGCGGCCCCAGCACCCGGCCCACGCCCTGCCGGGCCTTCTCGAACTGCCCCACGTGCCGGAACTCGTGCACCGCCAGCCCATCGAGCCAGTCCACGGTGCCCAGCCCGAAACCCTGCTGCGGCGTGGTGAAAAACTCGGCGTGCCGGGGCAGAAACGTCACGAAGCCATTGCTGACCGTGGTTTGATTTTGCAGCACCACCGCAATGGGGCGCGGGCTCACGCCCAGCGTGGCCACGTCGGGGCCGTGCAGCTGCTCGAGGCGGGCAGCCGTGCGCTGCGCCGCCGAATCGAGGCCGCCCGCGAAAATCACCCGGAAGTGGGGCGTGCGAACTTCCTGCCAACGCAGGCCGCACGGGTTCTGCGGGAGTACGGGCAAACTCTGGGCCTGGGCCGGGCTGGCAAAAAACAGGCTCAGCAGCCCCGGCAGCAACAAACGACGCATTGGGAATAAGGATTTCTGGAACGAGCCTTAAAGAACGGCACCTGAGCCGGTTTGCGCCCTACGCCGTACAGTTTCCAGAAAGAAAATCGCAATGAATGAACCCAATTGATGTATCAACATATTATGTAGCAACATTGATTATATTTGCAGTCTCCATTCA
>JAYULN010000232.1:0-2082 GCA_043763525.1 Hymenobacter sp. | reverse complement strand
GTTCAAATTTGAGGTGGAGGCGATGGTTCATGCGGGTGGGAATTTGCGAGCGGTGTAGCTTTGAGCAAAAAATACGAGGAAATGTACGGCAGTTCAGCCGGATTGATACGGCACACAATGAGTAGGTATTATTGGTTGAAACGACTATGGGCCCGGATGCAACGGCAGCCTGGCCTGCTGGCAATGGGAATAGTGTTGGGCATGTATTGCACCTACCTTCCCACCACAACATACGATAGACAGTATTTTGACTCCAATGGCTATTGGGAGTTTGCGGAGAAGTACTTCAGTACGGGCCATTTTGATTTTCTCTCGCACTTTAGTACCCTGCGGGGCTACTTTTTCCCGCTGCTGCTGAGCCCATTTACCCAGTTGGCCGCCAGCTACCAGCTGTTGCCGATAGACATAATCCGTTGCCTGGGAGCCGGTATTGCCGCCGTGGTATTCGGGTGGGCGGGGCCGGCCTTGTGGCAGGCCGTGCAGGGTGGCCCGCCTGTGGCGCTGGGCCGGCGGCTGCTGTTTGCGGGTCTCGGCTTTGCGCTATGGCGCGACTATTTCAACTTCAGCCTAAGTGATTTTCCTGCGTTGCTTGCCTTGGCCATGGCTTTGATTACCACGCTACGTGGACGGGGCGTGCTGAGTACGGTAGTGGCGGGCATGACGCTGGCCGCTGCCGTCAATATGCGGCCCGTGTACCAGGTAGCGTTGCCGGCGGTGGGGCTGTTGGCGCTGCTGCCGCCGCCAGGGCGGGCGCGCTGGTGGGGCTGGGTGCGCGGCGCGGCACTGGTATTGGGAGCCGCCGTAGTGCTGCTGCCCCAGGCGTATAGCAACAACCAGCACTCGGGCAGTTGGTCGCCGTGGGTGCTCACTACCCCACCCGGCACGCCCAGTCTTTACGTGCAGCAGCTACAGTGGGGCCTCAAAAATCAGAAGTACGAAACCAGTGTTGGCAATGACTATCCACATCCTGGAATGAGCTTCGTGGACGAACGGGGCAAGGCGATGTGGGAGGCCACCGGCCTCGTCGAGTTTGCCGAGGCTAGCCAGTACGTGCGGCTCTGCCTTGGGCGGCCGTGGCGCGCCCTGGGGGTGTGGCAGCGGCACCTGTTCAATGGGTTGGATGTGCAGTATCCCACTCCTTATATCCAGGCGGTGTTTGTGCCCACCTGGCCATTGGCCTGGCTGAATTATTCAATAATTTTTGGCGGACTACTGGTATTGCTGACGCGGCGATGGCACCGGCCGACTACTGCGTGGGCGCGTCCGGCACTGGCGCTACTCGCGTTGCTGCTGCCCTGCCTGCTGGCAATACCCACAGCCATGGAGTGTCGCTTCCTGCTGCCGCTGCACCTGCTGCTGAGTGCGGCAGTGGCGTTTGGGGCGGCTCCGATGCCCTGGTGGCGGGCGGCCTCGGTGCGGGCGCGTGGGGTGGTGGTGGTGGGCTATGCTGCTACGGTGGTGGCCGGATTCTCGGCTTCGGCCAGCGTCCAGAAGCACTTATATGAAGCGCCGCGCGACATCGTGCAGGACTTGCCAATTCATTTTCTGCGGCCCACACCAGCGGCCCAGCCATGGTAATGCCCGCCCGCTGGCGCATGCTGCTGGTGCTGGCGTTCTACGCGGCCTACCTGCCGCTGAGCGGCTACGGCATCGACCAATTTCGGTTCGATGCCGCCGAGTATTGGGAGTTGTCGCTGAAATTTACCCAGCGGGGCTATTTTTCGCTGTTGGCCTTCGATGAGCCGCTGCGGGGCTACCTTGGGCCGCTGCTGATAGTGCCGGCGCGGGCGCTGTGCCATTTCACGGGTTGGAGCATGCTGGCCGGGGCGCGGGTGCTGGGCGCGGGCTGGGCGGCGCTGCTGTTCGGGCTGGCCATTCCGCAGCTGTGGGCGCAGGTAGTGGGGCGGCCGCTTACGGCGCTGCGGTGGCTGGCTTTGGTGGGACTCACGTTCCTGTTCTGGCGCGACTACTTCAACTTCACTCTCAGCGACATGCCGGCGCTTACGCTGCTGGTGCTCGGGCTGGTGGCGCTGGGCCGGCCGGGCTGGGCATGGGCCGGGCTGGCGGGCCTGCTGCTGGCGG
>JAYULN010000231.1:0-2083 GCA_043763525.1 Hymenobacter sp. | reverse complement strand
GCGCACCGCGCTGGGCCAGCGCGTGCGGCAGCAAGTTGCCTCGCTGCCAGCGTCCGGTACGTCCCTCACATTCTCCACCGCTGGCCTTGCTTCTGGGGTTTACTTGCTACACCTGCAAGCCGGCGATAATACGCTGGTGCAACGTGTGCTGGTGGAGTAGTTGCGGGCGTTATCCGGGTATTAAACGACAGTCCCCGATTCTCCATTCGGTTGTAAAACGGCGGAAGCCACCAGTCAAAAGCCCTCTCACCTACGTGGCTGGGAGGTCTTTTGACAATCAAGAAGGAGCGAAAACGTGGTAAGCAGGAGGAAAACAAAAGCCCCTGCCAGGGCTGGCAAGGGCTTGGAAAAGGCAAATAGAAGTCATTGGTTATTCCACCACCAGAGGCAAGGTGCGGGTGGTGCCGCCAGCCACGGCGCGCAGCAGGTAGAGCCCTGGGGCTAGCCCCAGGGTGGAAATGGTGGCCTCGGTGGCGGTGCGTACGAGGCGGCCCTGTGAATCCAGCAGGCGCATGCTGAGCGGGCCGGCAGGTAAGCCCAGCAGTTGCACCTGGCCGTGGGCGGGGTTGGGGAAGAGGCTCCAGGTTAGGGCCGTACGGGCGGCAGTAGCGGCCAGGATGGTTCCTCCGGTGGGAATGAGGGTGGGCAAGGCCGCGTAATTGAGTCGGCCGAGCTGGCCGGACGTGTTATTGCCCCAGCTCCAGAGAGTACCATCCCGACGCACGGCCACGGTGTGGTTTTCGTCAACGGCTACCTGCTGCCAGGTGGTGCCAGTACCGACTTGGGTGGGGGGCTGGTCGTACTGCACAGTGCCCAGGCCCAGTTGGCCGGAGGTGTTCTGGCCCCAGGCCCAGAGCGTACCATCGGTGCGAATGGCCATGGTGTGGCCGTCGCCGGCGGCCATGCTTAGCCAGGTGGTGGCGGTACCGACCTGGGTGGGTACGAGTGGGTTGGAGCCGGCACTAGTGCCCAACTGGCCGTAGGCATTATAGCCCCAGGCCCAAAGCGTGCCGTCGGCCCGCAGGCCCAGGGCATAGTATTGCCCGGCACTGAGAGCCACCCAGGTGGTGGCGGTGCCCACCTGCGCGGGCACGTTACGGTCGGTCGTTGTGCCATCGCCGAGCTGGCCACTCGCATTGTCGCCCCAACTCCAGATGGTGCCATCCGTTTTGAGCGCCAGCGAGTAGTTGCCGGAAACGGCCACGCTTTTCCAGTTGGTGGCCGTGCCCACCTGCCCGAGCACGTCGCGGGAGGCCAGGCTGCCGTTACCGAGCTGGCCATCCCGGTTAAAACCGCAACTCCAGAGGGTGCCATCGGGGCGCACGGCCAGGCTGTGGGATTCGCCGGTGGCGACACTGCCCGCGGTCAGGGCCCACCCGCCGCTCACCAATAGGGGGGAGTACGTTTCCAGCAAGCCGCCCAGACCAATCTGGCCCTCGCGGTTGCGGCCCCAGCCGTAAAGGGTGCCGTCGGTGCGCAGGCCCAGGGCGTGAGAATAGCCGGCTGCGGCCCGCTCCCAGTTGGTGGCGGTCCCGACCTGAGTGGGTACTGCGCGGCTGACCAATGTATTGTAGAGCTGGTTGGTGCCAAGGCGACCGGTGAGGTTGTTGCCCCAGGTCCACAGGGTGCCGTCGGTGCGCACGGCTGCTGTAAAGGAAGTGTAGATGCTGGCGTTTTTCCAAGTGGTTCCCGTACTCACCTGCGCGGGCACCAACGCTAGGCCCGAGCCGTCGCCAAACTGGCCGTAGGCGTTGAAGCCCCAGGCCCAAAGCGAGCCGTCGGCCCGCAGGGCCAGGGTGGTGTAGCCCCCAGTGCTGATTTCCTGCCAGTTGGCCCCGGCCCCCACCGCTACTGGTGAGAGCTGGGTGGTCGTGTTGCCCACGCCCAGTACGTACCGGTAATTGTAGCCCCAGGCCCAGAGCGACCCGTCAGTGCGAGTGGCCAGACTGCGGCCGTAGCCGGCGCTCGCACTCTTCCAGGTAGTGGCCGTGCCCACCTGCACAGGCGCGTTGGCGGAAGTCGTGTTACCAGTGCCCAGGGCCCCGAAAATGTTGAGCCCCCAGGCCCAGAGCGTGCCATCGGT
>JAYULN010000230.1:0-2084 GCA_043763525.1 Hymenobacter sp. | reverse complement strand
AGGGCAACCGCACCAAAATATTAAACTGTGTTTCCAGCCTCTGGAGGCACTTTAGTAACAGCCGCTTTTCGATTTTTTGAACACCTCCAGGCCGTTTCCAAGCACTGGGGGCACATGGGCCTGATTTGGTGCGGTTGCCCTGGTTGGGGAAGGACAAGCCCACTGGTCGGGGCTTTTTCGTTTACATTCGCAGCGTCCGTTTCACCAATTTCCTGCTCCATGCGTCTGTTGCTTTTGTTATTCCTGCTGCTTACGGCTTCTGCGGCCCAGGCGCAAAAATTCACGAAGGCCGAAGTAGTCCGCTGGCGGCAGCAGGCCCAGCAAGTGCAGATTGTCCGCGACACCTACGGCGTGCCGCACATTTACGGCAAGACCGATGCCGACGCGGTGTTTGGCCTGCTCTACTCGCAGTGCGAGGACGATTTCGACCGGGTCGAAGCCAATTACCTCGATGCCATTGGCCGCCTGGCGGAGGTGGAAGGCGAAAATCAGCTCTACCACGACCTCCGCGCCCGCCTGTTTATGGACACGCTGCAAGCTCGCAGCATCTACCAGCAAAGCCCGCCCGACCTGAAAAAACTACTCGAATCCTTTGCCGACGGCACCAACTACTACCTCGCCACCCACCCCACTATCCGGCCCCGGCTGCTGCGCCGTTTCCAGCCCTGGATGCCGCTCCTGTTCAGCGAGGGCAGCATTGGCGGCAACATCAGCGTGGTGAGTATTGAGCGGCTGAAGGCGTTTTACAGCCAAAAGAAATCCAGCTCCTGGATTGATACCGACTTCGGCAAAAAGGACCGGGAGCCGACCGGCTCGAACGGCTTTGCCATTGCGCCGGCCCGCAGCGCCAACGGCCACGCGCTGCTGCTCATCAACCCGCACACCTCGTTCTACTTTCGCTCGGAGGTGCAGATGGTGAGCCAGCAGGGTCTGAACGCCTACGGGGCCGTAACCTGGGGCCAGTTCTTCATCTATCAGGGCTTCAACCAAAACTGTGGCTGGATGCATACCTCCAGCCAAGCCGACTCGATGGACGAATACCTCGAAACCGTGGAGAAAAAGGGCGACAGTTACTTCTATAAATACGGTACCAAGCTACGCGCCATGCAGACCGAAAAAGTGGCCCTACCCTACCGCGACGGCGAAAAAATACGGCGAAAAACCTTCATCATCTACCGCACCCACCACGGTCCCATCGTGGGCCAGAAAACGGACGGGCAATGGGTGGCGGTTCGTATGATGAACGAGCCACTGGCGGCCCTGCAGCAATCGTACCTGCGCACCAAGGCCAGCGGCTACGCCAGTTTTCAGGAGGTGATGAAGCTGAACGGCAATGCGTCGAACAACACGGTTTTTGCCGATGCCAAGGGAAATACCGCCTACTGGCACGGCAATTTCATGCCGAAGCGCGACCCGAAGTTCGACTGGAGCCAGCCCGTGGATGGCCGCAACCCGGCCACCGAGTGGAAAGGTTTCCACCCGGTGAGCGAGTTGGTGCAGGTGCATAACCCCGCCAGCGGCTTTATCCAAAACTGCAACTCGACGCCGTTCACGGTAGCTGGCCCCGGCAGCAGCCCGGCCCGCGTCAAATACCCCGCCTACATGGCCCCCGATGCCGAAAACTACCGGGGCCTCAACGCCGTGCGGGTGCTCGGCGGCAAAGGTCAATTCACCCTCGATACGCTGATTGCGGCCGCCAACGACCCGCACCTCACCGCTTTCGACGATATGCTGCCGCCGCTGCTGGCGGCCTACCAGCCTACCTCCGTCGAACGCGCCACCAACCCCACCCCGGCCGAAGCCATTGAGCTGCTGCGCGCCTGGAACCACAACTACAGCCAAACCTCGGTGGCCCAAACCGTGGCCATTTACTGGGCCGAGCGGCTCCTGGCCAAGGCCCGCGCCCGCGTGCCGTCGGCCCAGCCGCAGGCCGACTACATTGGCTTCACCCGCTTTGCGCTGGCCAACACGTCGCCCACCGAAAAGCTGGCCGCCCTCACCGAAACCCTCGACGACCTTACCCGCGACTTCGGCACCTGGAAAACGGCCTGGGGCGATGTGAACCGCTTCCAGCGCCTCACCGG
>JAYULN010000229.1:0-5157 GCA_043763525.1 Hymenobacter sp. | reverse complement strand
AAGGGGTGCGGGTTGTGCTGCATCACCTTGAAGTAGAGCGCGACCAGCAAATCGGTGCAGCCGAGCGAGCCGCCGGGGTGGCCCGAGTTCACGGCGTGTACCATGCGCACGATGTCGCGCCGCACCTGGGCGGCAATTTGTTGGAGGTCGGCAGTGGTGATTTCGGCGGTCTGGGGCATGGTGGTGGGGTTAACTATTGGTCTGGTAAAGGTAAGTGGCCGGTTTGGAGTATGGCAATGAAGCCCGTAGTACAGGCGTACCACGGGCTCCGATAGCTGGCAATGGCCCTGGAATGAGTTTCAGCTATTTGGTTCCCCAAACTGCTGTAGCACACGGTTGCAATGGGTTTCGCCGCGTGAAAATTGCCGTAACAGACCGCCGGAATGGGCTCCGCCGCACGGAAATGGGCAATGCAGGCCGCCGGAATGGGCTCCGCCGCACGGAAATGGGCAATGCAGACCGCCGGACTGGGCTCCACCGGACAGCGAAGCCCGTTGCGGCGGTCTGCAATTGGCTACACCGTCGGGAAAAACCTGCTCCGGGCCGCCGGACTGGGCTCCACCGGACAGCGAAGCCCGTTGCGGCGGTCTGCAATTGGCTACACCGTCGGGAAAAGCCTGCTCCGGGCCGCCGCCGCTAGTTCAGCAGCTGGGCAGCGTGCTCCTTGGTGTCCACTTTCTTGATAATTTTCTCAATCATCCCCATTTCGTCAATCAGAAACGTGGTTCGCACGGTGCCCATGTAGGTTTTGCCGTAGTTTTTCTTCTCCTGCCACACGCCGTAGGCCTGCACGATGGTTTTGTCGGTGTCGACGAGCAACGGGAAGGGCAGCTCGTATTTGAGGGCGAATTTCTTGTGGGCCGCCTCGCCGTCGATGCTCACGCCGATGACCTTGATATTGCTGGCGGCGAGTTCCTGCTGATGGTCGCGCAGGTTGCAGGCCTGGGCCGTGCAGCCGGGGGTGTCGTCTTTGGGATAGAAATAGAGCGCGACTTTCTGGCCGCGCAGGTCGAGCAGGGACAGGTAATTGCCGTCCTGGTCGGGGGCGGAGAAATCGGGGGCGGGTTGGCCGGGTTCGAGGAGCATTTTAGGAGGGTTGAGTTTTGAGGGTTGACTGTTGAGTTAGAAGAACGTCATGCAGAGCGCAGCGAAGCATCTTTACCGGGTAACTGAATCTTCACGAAGCTGATTACTACTGCGGTAAAGATGCTTCGCTACGCTCTGCATGACGTTCTGTTTTTCTGCATTACACTTCAACTACAGGCTCAGCGGAATCACCCGCTCGTTGCCGGCCTGGTCGGTGAGGCGCAGCTCGGCGGGGCCGCGCAGGCGGGGGCCGAGGGTGTCGCGGGCCACGGTGAACAGCGTGGAATTCTTGTGCTCGAAACGCAGCAGGCGAAACTTCCCATCGATGAGCAGCCGGTAAGTGGCCAGGCCCGAAAGGTCGTCGCCCACCCGAAACAGCAATTGCCCGCCGGGCCGCCCGATGAGGCTGCCCTTGGGCGCGATGGCATCGCGGAGGATGCGGTAGGAGCCAAACTGCCGGATGTTGGCCGTAATCTGGCCCTGCTCGTCCCACTTGCCGCCGAGGTAGGCCTTGCCGCCCTTGGGCGTGGCCGCGTAGATGGCGGTGCGGGCGGGGTCGGCGGGCGGGGTGGCGGGCTTGAGGGTGAGGGTGGCCGTTTTGTAGAGGGGCAGCAGTGGCGAGCCCACCGTCCAGAAGCCGCTGCCGGTGGGCTCGGGCTTGTAGCTGGTGGCCAGGTAGAGGTTGTTGAACAGCGTTTCAGGGCCGAACAGCAGGCTGAGGTGGGCCGTGGCGTAGTTGGTTTCCTTGCCGGCCGGAATCATCACCTGGCGGTCGAATTTCTTGGTGATGTCGCCGAAGCGCAGCGAATCGGGCAGGCCGGCCCGCAGGTCGTAGAGGTACACGTTTTCGCTGTTCTGGGTGTAGCTCGGGCGAATTTCGAGGCGGCGGTTGCCGCGCAGCAGCACCAGGTTGGCGGCCACGGAATCGGCGCTGGGGTCGGCGGCCACGGCCTTCAGCAGGTTACGCGTTACCTCAAAGCGCAGGGCCGGTTTCTTCACCCCCGCCGAGCGGGTTTTGAAGTAGGCCGGCTGCTCGCCGCGCAGCACCAGATGCACGGGCGTTTGGTTGCTGTAGGAGTCGGCCAGGGTGATATCGACGGCGTAGGTTTTGCCGGCTTCCACGTTCAAACGGCCCTTGGTGGGGCCGGTGGTGTACATGGCCAGGTCGTTGCCTTCATCCACCCACAGTTTTTGCAGGGTGCGGCCCTGGGTATTCTGGTACAGGAAATCGACGAAATTGCCCACCTGCCGCGTGCCCGCCGGAAACGGTATCGCATCGATGGCGTGCTGATAGAACGGCTGGCCGTTCACCAGCACCGTTACTCGCTGAATCCCGTTGCGGTTCCAGGCATTGTCGAATCTATCAAACCCCTGCACCAGCAGGCCCACCGTGCCAAAGGCGCTGATGGTATCGGGCCAGGTAGTGGCCACGCCCGGCCCCGGCTGAATTTTGGGCGCAAACAAGGCCTTGGCAAACACGTGTTGAACCCGCGCCTCAATGCCGAGCGGCTCCAGCGCGAAGGCCTGCAAGGTGGGGGCTACATGGTCCTGAATCTCCGGAAAGCCGCCCCATTGCAGGGGGTTGTACTGCCAGTCCTGGGCATCGCGCACTTCCCAGTGCAGGTGCGGGCCGGCCGAGCCGCCGGTGTTGCCGCTCAGGGCCACCAGCTCGCCCCGCTGCACGGGGAACTGGTCTTTGGCCAGAAACAGCTCCACTTCGTAGCTCTGCTTCTCGTATTGCCGGCGCAGCAGCTCGGCCGCCACGGGGCCCCGGAACTCGTTGAGGTGGCCGTACACCGTGGTCAGGCCATTGGGGTGGGTGATGTAGAGCACATTGCCGTAGCCAAACGACGACTGCTTGAGGCGCGACACGTAGCCATCGGCGGCGGCGTACACGGGCTGGTTCACCCCGCCGCCAGTCTTAATATCGAGCCCACCGTGGAAGTGGTTGGGCCGCAGCTCGCCCATGCTGCCCGCCAGAAACCCCGGCTTGCCCGGCGCAATCGGAAACATGAAGTAGCCCGGCGCTACGATGGGCCGGCCCGCCTTTTTTAATTCGCTCGGGGCATGGTCGTGGTCGGAGGAATCGGCCTCCTGGCCGCCCACGCGCCAGGTCAAAAATATCAGGCTCACTAGCAACAGCACACTTATCTTTCCCTTTTGCACAATAACGCTTCTTTAATTCTGCTTGGTTTTTTATGTAGAGACGCCTATTCGCGTCTTGGCGTTGAACGACTGGCGTTGAACGATGATGCCTCCTGAACGATGATGCGTGAACGGCGCGGTTCCAGCCGTTCAACGACGAGACGCGAATACGCGTCTCTACCTCGCTACCGCACGCCCAATTCCAGCAGCTTCTCCCCTTCCAGATACCCCGTCAATTGGTCGCCCACGCGCACCGGCCCCACGCCGGCCGGCGTACCGGTAAAAATCAAATCCCCCATTTTCAGGGAAATATATTTCGATACGAAGCTGATGATTTTGGCAAACGGGTACAGCATCAGGCCCGAGTTGCCGGTTTGGCGGGTTTCGCCGTTCACTTCGAGGTGGAAATTGATGTTGGCCAAATCGATGAAATCGGCCACAGGTTTGAAGGTCGCCGAAATAGGGGCCGAGCCATCAAAAGCTTTGGCCAATTCCCAAGGCAAGCCCTTCCTTCTTAGCTCGCTTTGCAAGTCGCGGGCCGTGAAGTCGATGCCCAGACCAATGGCATCAAAGTAGGTGTGGGCAAAGGGCGCGTCGATGTGGCGGCCGTTCTTGCTCACGCGCAGCACCAGCTCTAATTCGTGGTGAATATCCTGCGAGAATTCGGGGATGAAAAACGGCTGGCCGCGTTGCAGCAGCGCCGTTTCGGGCTTGAGGAAAATGACCGGCGCACTGGGCACTTCGTTGTGCAGCTCGGCAATGTGGTCGGCGTAGTTGCGGCCGATGCAAATGATTTTCATAGCGGGAAAAGCAGGCAGTAAAGGCCAAAAATACGGCCCGCCCCCGGCTTCCGGCAACCTGTTGGCGGGAGTTTCTGCCCGGCCGGGCAGCCTGGCTCAAACTTTTACCTGCCCTGCTGCCGTATAGCAACCACTAAAAGGGCACCCGCAGGCGCTTGCCAATGGCTTGCACCGGCCATTGCCGCCCCCGCCTAGCGGGTGCCCGCCGGTTCTCCTTTCTTATGTAGCCATGCTCAAAAAACTCACTCTCATTGCCAGCCTCTCGCTGCTGGCCGCTGCCTGCACCACGGTGCCCATCACGGGCCGGCGCCAGCTCAGCCTAGTCAGCGACGGCGAAATCAACTCCCTGGCCGCCACCCAGTACCAACAGGTGATTGCCAAAGGCCCACTCTCCACCAATCCGCAATACGTGAGCATGGTACGCACCGTGGGCCAGCGCATTCAGCGGGCGGTTGAAACCTATTTCCGCCAGCAAAATGCCGCCGACCAGCTAACCGGCTACCGGTGGGAGTTCAACGTCATTCAGGACGATAAGCAGCAGAATGCCTGGTGCATGCCCGGCGGCAAAGTGGCCGTGTACACCGGCATTCTGCCCATCACGCAGAACGAAACCGGCCTGGCCGTGGTGATGTCGCACGAAATTGCCCACGCCGTGGCCAAGCACGGTTCCGAGCGCATGAGCCAGGGCCTTGTGCAGCAGCTGGGCGGCCAGGCGCTGTCGGCGGCCCTCTCCACCAACGCGCCCGCCACCCAACAGCTGGCCTTGCAGGCCTTTGGCGTGGGCTCGCAGCTGGGCCTGCTGCGCTACGGCCGCAACCAGGAGTCGGAAGCCGACCACCTGGGCTTGATTTTCATGGCCCTGGCCGGCTACAACCCCGACGGAGCCATCACCTTCTGGCAGCGCATGGATGCCCGCGAAAACCAGGCCGCGCCCCCCGAATTTCTCTCCACCCACCCTTCTAACGGCACCCGCATTGCCGATATTCAGCGCGAGCTGCCCGAGGCCCGTAAGTACTATAAACCGCGCTAAGTAGGTAGCCAGTATTAAGCAGTCAGTAGTCAGACATCAAAGTGCTGTCAATCAAGATTTAACATTGGGTCTTACTACCGAATACTTATGTCCGAC
>JAYULN010000228.1:0-2088 GCA_043763525.1 Hymenobacter sp. | reverse complement strand
AGCAGCTCACGCTGGCCATTCGGCGGATTGATGGCAGCGTGAAGCAGTATTCCGACGAGCTCCGGGAGAAAAAGGAGTACATCCACGAGCACCAGTCCGGCATGGACGAGGCCGACATGGTGGCCGCCGACCAGTCCATCAACCGCATGGCTTTTACCGGCGAGGCCGCCGTGGGCCGCAAGCGCAAGCTGCTGAAGCTGGGGCAGTCGCCGTACTTCGGCCGCCTCGATTTTGTGCCCCAGGGCCAGCCGATTATGCCGGTGTACATCGGCATGTATTCCTTCATTGAGGAGCGCACGCGCCAAAGCCTCATCTACGATTGGCGGGCACCCATCGCCTCCATGTTCTACGACTTCGAGCTGGGAGAGGCCTCCTTTACCACGCCCGCAGGCGTGATGCGGGGCGCTATCGAGCGGAAGCGGCAATACAAAATCCGGGATGGCCGCCTGGAATTCATGCTCGAAAACGACGTGAACATTCACGACGACGTGTTGCAGCGCGAGCTGGCCAAGTCGTCGGACGACAAGCTGAAAACCATTGTCGCCACCATTCAGCGGGACCAGAACGCGGTGATTCGCAACGAAACGGCATCGGTCATGGTCATTCAGGGAGTGGCCGGCTCGGGCAAAACCTCCATTGCCCTGCACCGCATTGCGTTTCTGCTTTACCGCTACCGCGAGAGCATCGCGGCCAAAGACGTGCTCATCATCTCGCCCAACAAGGTGTTTGCCGACTACATCTCGAACGTGCTGCCCGAGCTGGGCGAAGAGCATATTCCGGAGCTGGGCATGGAGGAGCTGGCGGCCGACCTGCTCGACCACCAGCAGCCGTTCCAGACGTTTTTTGAACAGGTGGCGGCGCTGCTCGAAAACCCCCAGCCCGCCTTCGTCGAGCGCATCCGGTTCAAGTCGTCGTTCGAGTTCCTGGGCCAACTCAACCAGTATTTGCTGCACGTCGAGAACCACTACTTCACCGTGCGGGAGCTGCGGGTGGGCAGCACCGTGGTGCCGCTGCCGTTTCTGCTGGCCAAGTTCCGGACCCTGCACCGGGTGCCGCTCCTGAAGCGCTTTGCCCTGGTGGCCGAGGAGGTGCGCGCCTACGTGCGCGACGCCACCCGCCGCAAGCTCACCAACCACGAGAAAAACACGATTGGGGAGGCCATTCCGCGCATGTTCCGGTTTCACCACGTGCCCGACCTGTACCGCGATTTCTATCGCTGGCTGGGCAAGCCCGAGCTGCTGAAGACGGACCACCACAGCCCGCGCCTGGAATACGCCGACGTATTTCCCCTGATTTACCTGCGCCTGCGCCTGGAAGGCCTCTCTGCCTACGACCACGTGAAGCACCTGCTGGTAGACGAGATGCAGGACTACACCCCCGTGCAATACGCCGTGCTGGCGCGCCTGTTTGCGTGTCGCAAAACCATTCTGGGCGACGTGAGCCAGACCGTGAACCCCTACAGCGCCTCCTCGGCCGAAACCATTGAGCGCGTTTTTCCGCAAGCCGAAGTCGTGAAGCTGTACCGCAGCTACCGCTCCACCGTCGAGATTACGGCCTTCGCCCAGCGCATCACGCCCAACCCGAACATCATGCCCCTCGAACGGCACGGGCCGGAGCCGGTGGTGGCACGCTTTGCCAGCCAGGATGAGGAGCTGGCGGCCATCCAGCGCCTGGTCGGCACTTTCCGAAGCTCCGGCAATCATTCGCTGGGCATTATCTGCAAAACCCAGCGGCAGGCCACGGCCGCGTATCAGGCGCTGGAAGCCCCCGGCGTGCAACTGCTCACGGAGGAGTCCACCACCTTCCAGGAGGGAGTTATCATCACCACGGCCCACCTGGCAAAGGGCCTGGAGTTTGATGAGGTGATTGTGCCCTTCGCCTCGGCCCGCACCTACCACACGGAGGTCGACAAAAGCATGCTCTACGTTGCCTGCACCCGCGCCATGCACCAGCTCACGCTCACGTACTCAACGGACTTAACACCCTTTCTAAGTGCCGAGCCATTAGCTTTTAGCGGATAGCCGTTAGCCTTTTTGTTTACTATCAAGCAGTTGCACCAAACGCATTAGCTGATTAATTATGGGCAGG
>JAYULN010000227.1:0-2089 GCA_043763525.1 Hymenobacter sp. | reverse complement strand
ACCAGCGTGGTGGGCATCAAGGGCAACGCCGGGCAGGCCAACTACGCCGCCAGCAAGGCCGGCATCATCGGCTTCACCAAATCGGTGGCCCTGGAGCTAGGCTCGCGCAACATTCGCTGCAATGCCGTGGCCCCCGGCTTCATCGAAACCGAAATGACCGATGCCCTCGACCCCAAGCAGGTAGACGAGTGGCGCAAGGCCATCCCGCTCAAGCGCGGCGGCCGCCCGGAAGACGTGGCGAAGGCCACGGCCTTTTTGGCCTCGGATGATTCGGCCTACATCACCGGCCAGGTACTGCAAGTGGATGGCGGGATGCTGACGTAGGTAAGAAAAAACATTTAAGCCCCAGCGGGGCGGCATATCGTTAGTAAAGCCGCTGATTTATCATTTTTAAAGCCCCAGCGGGGCGACATTCGTTGAACGAGTGCCGCCCCGCTGGGGCTTCAACACTATTTTTTCTGGTTTTACTAACGATATGTCGCCCCGCTGGGGCTTAAATTCGGCAGTCAGCATCTAGAGTGGATTGCGCTAAAACATTGCATTACCGTGGTTTCACAATCCGAATCAGATGCGCTGGATGCTTCAGGAGTAAGCAGTTGTCAGGACTTCATAGTATTCTTACAACAACTACGGTCTGACTACTTGAAAAACGGGAAAGATTGAGAGAACCAAAACCTTGGCGGTTTTCTAGGGGCTTTGCCCGCTTATGCCACAGACATTCATGGCATTTACCATATCAGGTCAATTGCGGCGGATGCAGACTCTGCAAGTTGGCGCGTTTTCGCAGACATGCTGCGCGGAGCAACTATTTACGAATAGAGGTAAGCGAACATCAGAATGAAACGCTGGCTCCTCCTGCCCTTTTTCCTCCTTACCTGCCTCGCCCTTGCCGCTTACCCGCGCCTGCACCGCCCGCTGCTCCGCTTCCAAAGCCACCGCGCCGCTGAAGCCACCACCGCCCAAATCACCCCCCAGCTCCGCGACGGCGACCTGATTTTCCACACCTCCCAATCGGCCCAGAGCCGGGCCATTCAACTGGCCACGCACTCGGCCTGGAGCCACTGCGGCATTGTGTACCGCGAGCGGGGGCAGTGGCAGATATTCGAAGCCGTGCAGCCCGTGAAGCTAACGCCGCTGGCCGACTGGGTGGCGCGGGGCCAGGGCGGCCACTTCGTTATCAAGCGGCTGCGCGATGCGGCCACAGCGCTGACTCCGGCGGCTTTGACGCGGCTGAGAGCAGCCGGGCAGCCCATGTTGGGCCACAGCTACGACCTGTACTTCGGCTGGGCCGACGACCGGATTTACTGCTCCGAGCTCATCTGGAAAGTGTATGGGCGGGGGCTGCACCGGCGCATCGGCCAGCTGCAACAGCTGCGGGATTTCGATTTGAGCAACCCCGCCGTGCAGGCCAAGCTGCGCGAGCGCTACGGGCATCATTTGCCGTTGTCCGAAACCGTCATCTCGCCGGTCAGTATCTTCAACAGCCCCGAGCTGGTGCCCGTGCTTAGCCGCTGAAGTCGCGACCAACAACGAGCCCCACGCTACCATTAATGGTGGCAACGTGGGGCTCGTGGCAGAATTCAGGCCAGCACTGGCATCGGCATTTCAGGGCCGGATGAGGCGGATGGTGGCTTGTTTCCCTTGGCTCTGAAGCCGCAGGTGATATAGGCCGGTGCTCATCATTTCATGCGAGAAATCGAAGGCCAGGGTTGGGGTCAGGGAAGCGGTAGTCAGGTGGCCGGCAGCCAGTTTGGCCCCCAGCGCCGATAATAATGTGTACGATATTTCGCCCTGAAACTCCTCGGGCAAGAGCACCTGGAACCGGCCGTCGCCCGACGGATTGGGGTACGCCTGGGCTGAGGAATGGGCAACCCGCGAAGCGCCCAAAGTGGCAGTTAACGCCTGGTTAGTGTTTATCCCTTCGGCAGCGATATTTGCCTGCGTTGCGTTAGCCAGACCTGGGGCAGATATGGTCCGGCTCGCGGTATTCTGTTTCCAGACTTCGATGCCGGAGAGGTTGGCGTCGCCGCCGGAGGTGGCAATGTTGAGCGTGCCGTCGGTGACGGCGGCCGTGAACGGGCCCAGCCGG
>JAYULN010000226.1:0-12670 GCA_043763525.1 Hymenobacter sp. | reverse complement strand
CCGCCCAGCAGCGTAATTTCTGGATTCAGTCGGGCGAGGTGCTGCTGGCCGGGTGCATCTGGTACTTGCGCCGCAACCACCCCGCGCAGTGCAGCTTGCCCGCCGCCGTGAGCATGATTCTGGAAAGCGACGCGCCGCAGCTGCTGGCCACCTTGCAGCAGGACGAGGAAGTGCGCGGCCTCATTGCCTCGATTGCCAGCGCCAGCAAATCGGAAAACACGATTGCGGGCGTCTTCTCGACCATTCAGAATTACCTGGCCGTGCTCAACACGCCGGAGATTTTTTGGGTGATGAGCGGCGACCAGGTGCCGCTCGACCTGAACACGACCGCCACGCCGGGCGTGTTGGTGGTGGGCAACGACCCGGCCCTGAGCAGCACGTTCTCCCCGCTCATTTCCCTGATTGTGGCCACGGCCATCAAGCGGCTCAACCAGCAGGGCCGCTTGCCCAGCCTGGTGCTACTCGACGAAGCACCCACCCTGTTCATTCCCAATTTTGCCCAGCTGCCGGCCACGGCCCGCAGCAACCAAGTGGCCACGGTGTACGCCGTGCAGGACGTGGCCCAGATGGAAGCCCTGACCAGTCGGCAGGAATCAGAGATGATTCTGGCCAACCTTGGAAACCAGTTTTGGGGCCGCACCACCAACACGGCCACGGCCGAGCGGGTGAGCAAGATGTTCGGCAAAATCGACAAAACGTATCGGTCCACCACGGAGGGCACCAGCAAAAGCAACGAGTGGAATTTGCTCAAACCAACCAACCGCAGCAGCAGCACCAGCGAGTCGGTGAGCATCCAGCAGCGCGACAAGTTGGAGGCCCAGCAGGTGATGCGGTTCGGGGTGGGCGAGTTCGCGGGCCTGGTGGTGGAAAGCGGCCGGCCGGAGTTCCGCGCCACCTTCCGAGCGGAGCCCACCAAGGCCGTAAAAATTGCCCCGTTCCAGGAAGCCAGCGCCGACCAGGTACGCCAGAATTTCACGGCCATCAAGGCGCAGGTGCGGGCCATCGTAGGCGGGGAAGCCGGCCCCGCGCAGGAAGTCCAGGCGTTTGCAATTGCAAAAAAAGAACCCACAGAACAGCCCGCTCAGGGTGCCCAAGATTTTGCAATTGTAAAACCAACCACGGCCGAAGCAGCACCCAGCCCGGCCACTACGGAAGAAGAAACCGACCCGAGTAAATGGTAACTATCCGGTTTGTAAGTAGCTTATAAAAACTCCTAGTTAGACTGACAAAACCTATCCTTTCACCCGGAAAATAGCCAGTAGCAGCCCGGTGAGTGAATCCAGAAAGCGGCCTTTAAGATAGACCAGGAGCAGAGCAGGCCCAGGTGAGTAGGAGGGAATATTTGGCCCTTTCTCCCCTTTTGTTCTACCTTGCTCACAGAAGCCTAACCAGACGAGTACAGACGGTGCGACCAACCCCAGGGTAAACAACGATTCCGTTCTGAAAGAAGCGAGCAGAAACGCTATTTGCTTCGCTTAATACCGTTCCGCTCTATATTATATAGTTGATAATGAGGAATAAAGAAAATTACGTTGAACTCATAGCGAGTACATACGTATGTAAATTACTGACTGTCAGCAATAATTTGAGTTCAAAACCGAGTTCATGGATAAGACGATACGCGCCGAGGAAGCGGCTTATGATGGTTTCCGGCAACTGGCCAAGGAGTATGAGCTGAGCAACCCCGAGCTGCTGGCCGCGATGGTGCAGTACTTCCGGGTGACCAAGGCCGACCCCCGGCACCCCACCGGCCCGGACCTGACCACGAGCCTAGCCAAGCTCACGGCCAAGCTGGCAGACCTCGACAAGCGCACGATTGGATTTATCCGGGAGCAGGAAAAGACTTACTTAAAGCCCATTCTGGCCGAGGTGCAGGCGCACAAGGTGCTGAACGCGCCGGCCGCGAGCGCCCCGGCCGGCCTGAGCAAAGCCCAGGAGCAGGAGCTGAGCAACTGGTTTATCCGGGTGCTGCGTCGGGGGCTCCTGCCGGCCCAGCTCACGCCGTTGTTCCTGTCCGGCACGTTGCCCCCGGCCCCGGCCAAGGGCCAGGACGACCCCGCGCTAGTCGCCATCAAGCAGGCATTGTTGCAGGCCCTGCGGCTGGCCATCCGGCCCGAGCTGATGGACCCGGCCATGAATCCCAACCCCGCGCCGGCCGCTCCCGGAGCGGCCCCCAGTACCCCGCCCGCCCCGGCCAGTGTGCCCGTTTCACCCCCCAGCCAGCCCGCCTGATGGTGGCCAAAATCCCCAGTTCGGGCAAGGGCCTTTCCCAGCGGTCGGGCAGTTGCGGCGGCCTCGTGGCCTACTTAGAAAAGGAGGTGCAAGGGCAGTGGTTTGGCCTCGACCGGGAGGACGTGCCGGCCGCTGACGTGGTGGCCGCGCTCGATGCCAACAAGCGTAACCTGAACCGTGACGCGGACAAGTATTTCCAAGTGGTGCTCGCCCCGAGCCAAGCCGAGCTGCGCCACATTGACAGCGACCCGGAGAAGCTGCGGGCCTACACGCGGGCGGCGATGGAGCAGTACGCGGCCAACTTTGGGAAGGGCATCAAGGGCCGCGACCTGGTGTACTTCGCCAAGGTGGAGCACGAGCGCACGACCAACCACCAGGACCGGGCGGTGCAGGTGGGCGACGTGGCCACGGGCCAGGCGAAGGCCGGCCCGCAGACGCACATTCACGTCATCGTTAGCCGGACGGAGAACCTGACCCGCTACACCGAGCGCAAGCGGGCCGGCGAGCTGGAGCGGAAAAACCCGTACCACCTGAGCCCGCTGACTAACCACAAGAACACGCAGCGCGGGGTGGTGACGGGCGGCTTTGAGCGCAAGCAGTATTCGGAGCGGGTAGAGCAGGCCTTTGACCAGGCGTTTGCCTACGAGCGGCCCCTGACCGAAACCTTCCGCTACGCCCACACGATGCAGCACGGCACCCCGGAAGCGTGCGCGGCCCTGCGCGTGCAGGCCATCCAAGAACAGCAGCGGCAGGCGGTGCAGCAGGCCCCCGAGCAGCCGCTGGCCCCGGAGCAACGCCTGCCGCTGGCCGTTGCCGGCCCCGCGCAGGCTCCCCCGGAGCAACGCCCCGCCCAGCAGCCGGCCGTGCCGGAGCCCGCCGCTCCCGAGCAACGGCGGGTGCGTGGCCCCCGACTCTAAGCGGCGCAGCGCGAGCTTCGCATATTTGACTGCTGCCCAAGCCGCGCCGCAAATACGCGAAGCTCGCGAGCTTAAAATGCCATTTCAAGGTGATAAGAGCCAATTATCACCTTGAAATGGCTGATTGACATTGCCTGGAAAACAACTAGCCATAAAATAAAAGTAAATATTTACTGACTCTTTTATCCAGTCAAGAATTCTTGACGTATATTTGCACGTTCACTAAACCCTGAGCGCTGCCTATGAGATGAAAGTTAAAGAAATGAAGAAGCTGATAGAATCTGATGGTTGGATTCTAACACGCACCAAGAAGCATCGTATTTACGAGCACCCAACCAAACAAACGCTAAACGGTCGCCCACTTGCTTTGAGCAAGCACGACAATGAAGAACTAGCGGAAGGCACTGCAAATGGAATCCTAAAGAACGCGGGGCTGAAATAGCCCCCGTTTTAGTGTCCTGACATTACAAAATTTTGAAATAAGTCATTGCCATTGGCGCTCACCTTTCAAAGTGAGCGCCAATTGTCGGCACTCAAACTATACACATTGTATATCGAGGGCCGCTCACTTGTTAGCACACGCCTTTTACAACTGTAAAGCGGGTGACACTTGTCGGCGCTAAAAATGACAAACTTGTGCCAACTTCCTCTAAATAAGGGAGTCATTGCTCGCACACAGAATCCGTAAGTCTGGGATATATATAATCTCTTAAACTCTAATCTTACGAAATGCAGACTGTAAACTTCTATGTTGAGAAAACCAATACTGGGTTTTCGGCATACAGCGAAGATTTTGGAATTGTTGCCACTGGTAAGACCTTGAAAGCCTTGGAGCGAGATGCCCAAGATGGTCTTGAAGGTCAATGTGAAGTTACGGATGAGAATCCCGAAGACTTTCAATTAGCATATACTTATGACTTTGCCGCACTCTTCGAAGTCTTTAGGCTAAACGTTGATTCTGTTGCTAACTATATCGGGGTTAATCCAACTCTTATCAGCCAGTACATTAATCAAAAGAAGGTGCCATCTAAAAAGCAGAAGGACCGGATTGAGAGCGGAATTCACTCATATGCCAAAGCATTGACTAATTTCCGTTTTGCCTAATTTGTTACTGTATCGTGACGATATAATTCCAGCGACTAAGTAGCAAAAACCCGAACCGTTTAAACGGTTCGGGTTTTTTTAATGCTCACTATTTTAGTTGAAATGCTCAGCGTAGAATCCGCTTTATTCTGAATCTAAATAACTAAAAAGCCCTCAAAATGGGCTAAATACGCGGTTTTTGGCGTATCT
Source organism: Hymenobacter sp. (assembly GCA_043763525.1). Classification (GTDB taxonomy): domain Bacteria; phylum Bacteroidota; class Bacteroidia; order Cytophagales; family Hymenobacteraceae; genus Hymenobacter. The sequence continues at coordinate 8,228 of JAYULN010000226.1, read as the reverse complement.
TGTAGTATGACAGGAAGCCAAAAAAGACAGTTTCGCCAGCGTTTCCAGGCCCATCTTTATCCGGTCAAAACCTTTCGGGGCGACCCCACCCGGCCGGCCTATACCCTATACAGTTTACACCAGTACCCGACCTACCTCGCGGCGATGAACGAGCTAGACGAGTTGGTGGACCAGTGGCCCCGGAACCGGCCGCGCACCGTCGCGCTGCTGGCCGTGCGCCAGGCGTTTTTCGACAGCGGGGCCGTGCATTGGGCAGTCGAAACGGTGGCGGACGAGGACCAGGAGAACGTACACGCCCAGATGCTCAACGAGCGCCAATGGGTGCAGCGCAGCGACCCGGAGAAAGCCGCCCGCCACGCCCAATACTTCGCGTTAGCCGAGGCGGCACTGGTCGAAAGCCAGCGCCGCAAGCAAGGCACCCCGACCGGGAAGGGGCCGCGCCAGGCCCAGCAAGCCCCCCAGCAGGCGAAGGCCCTGGTATTCGCCCCAGCCCAGCCCCGGCCGAACAACCGGCCCGCCGCCCGCCCCCGCTACACGTCCGCGCAGCTGCAACGCGACCCGTTAGCCTACCAAGCATCGGTGAACGAGCTAGACGAGCTGCTAGAGCACTGGCCGTACAAGCGGAACCGCATTCTTTATTTGCTGACCATGCACGAAGCCCTGGTGCAGCGCGGCGGCCGAGTGGCCGACGAATCGCAGCTGCTCGACCCCGGCAACCACGCCCACCACGCCGACCGGGCGCAACGGCTACAACGGGCCGCAGCGCGGGCGGCCGACCCACAGCGTGCCGACCGCCACCACCAGGCCGAGCGCGAGGCCCGCAGCTGGTTGGAATGCCAGAAACTTTACGCTAAGCCGTGCTGATGGAAACCCTCTATTTCGGTAAATAGGGTGATTTAGGCCCTTTTACGAGTTGTAAACGGCCGTTGCTAGCATATAAAAGGGGATGCGACTATAGTTAAACCATCAAAATTTTAACCAAAGCTTACCGGAGCAAGCCCACCCGCTGGCACGAACGGCTGTTGAAGCTGGAGCGACAAACAGAGGCAGCTGCCCCGGCCCTACTGCGAATGTTGTATGAGGGGCGATAGCAACTTGCCAGGAGAACAAAGTAATCGATATGTTTACAGCATGAAAAATAAGCTACCCCTAAGTGCTTAGCGTGTAAATCTACCCTTTTGCAACAAGAACCCTTAATGGAAAATATTGACGAGATACCATCCGACCTTCCCGAAGAACTAACCGCTGCCCAGGCATATAACCTGAAAGTCAAAATAGCATTGGGTATTATGGTTCTGCTATCCCTAACCATAGCCCGATACGGGTTCTGGTTTCTTGGCGAAGCGCCGAAGTATGAATGGATGCAATGGTATATGGTGGTAGCGGGTGCCTTTGCTTACATGTTGTTCCCGCTGCTATATCTGGGCATCGCGTACCTATCGGCTTACTTGCGAAAGAAACCTGCCCCTCGTGTATTAGGGTGGATGATTGCCATTTGGGTGATTTTCCTATTTTTCAACCACGCAGGCAACCAACACCATTAACCTTCTGGGAGAGGACTAACTAGAACGGATACAAAGCGCAATGTTGGCCGGGGGCTTGCAAATGCCAATGCCGTTTGAGTTGGACGGAACCGCGAAACGGGCCGTGGGCGGGCGGGCGGGCGGCTTTCGCGGAATGTGCACTTAACATAATCCCAGTTATAAACCCGCTCTTGGAATCAGTGCGGGTTGGCCCGCCCCGCCCGTTTGCACTTTGCCGGCTAGCGCGGCTCAAGTGCGGATATTATTGCTTAACTTGTGGTGAAGCCCCCCCGGCTAGAATACCCTCGCTCTACACACCAATAAACCGACCAGTGTAACCCGCCTTTCCGGCTGGGGTAGCGCTGGTTTTTTTTGCTCCAAACCCGTCGACCGCTATAAGGGCGCGCAAATTCCTTCTTTAAACTCCTACCCGCTACCTGCTAGACAGTGTTTCACAAGGCATGAGCACTAAGGCTTCGGTTTCCGGCCCCCTTACCCCGCCCACGATATTGCAGCATAAACAGCAAGGACATACTTAGACCGGGTACATTTCCATTTTTCTATGCGGTAGTGGAAATGGTATATTTGGTCGGGAGGCTGTATATTTTAGGGTAGGTCCCTCTCACTGCTCCAGGATTTTTAGATTTTTCAAACTTTGACACAAACCCAGAATGCAGTAGAAGTAGCACCCAGCGCCGTGCCGGCTGTGGTGCCCACTACTCAGCTCACCGCTACTGCCACACTTACCGCCGCCCTGGTTGGGTTAGCCGCCTTGTTGCCCGGCAAGGTACTACCGGCCGCTGCGGGCATGATAGCCCCTTTTCTAAGTCAGGGGCTGATGTGGCTGGGTAGCGAGTGGGCAAAAGAATGGCTAGCAGAGCGCAAAGTGCAGGCCCCTACGCGCCGTGCGGAGCGCTACCTGCGGCAAATGAATAGGCAGCTTCGTAAAATGAAGTCAAGTGATGCTCAACGGGCAGCATTAGAATTGAAAATAACCCAGCTTAGCGACCGGCTGCACGAACACAAACTGAATGAGCTTGAGTTGAAAGTAGCGGTAGTCACTCAGGAGCCCCCGAAAAGCGCATAAAAAAGCCCTACCGGAGAACCGGTAGGGTAAGCAGGGAAGCGAGCAAAAAGACTACGCCGTAAGCTCTAGCAATTGCTCAACGGCAGCAGGGCTATAGTTACGGGGCAAGGTAGCACTTTTGCCATTATTCTTGTTTACTACCGTAATAGAGCCACTATCGATACTTTTTTTGAGACGTAGCCATTTCATGCCAGCCATTCCGGCTGCCACGCTAGAAGCAACGGCAGCAAGAATCTCAACGATGAGAGTTTGCATATTCACGGTCTTGGTTTTGAACTAGGTCCAACCCTAACTAACAGTAGCTCAGCCTTGCGGGCTGCCGTGGTTTTAGACTAGGCCACGACCTAACAGTATTATAGAGCCTTAACGGGGCCAACGTAGTTGCTACCGTAGCAACGGTAGTAGCAAACTTACGACAGTTCGTAAACATTCGTTCCAATTATTCGGAATGTTCGTTGCAAATATTGCCTGTGGTGACATTGGCTCTCAGTATTTTACCTTTTCATTCGTTCAATATATTTTGAAAGTTCGGCTGTAAACTTCCACCGCAATCTTACAGATTACAGTCAGTAATGCATCGAAAAGCATCTTTCCGCCTAAGGTGGCTGGGTTTAACAGGGTAGAAGTAGCCCGTAATGAGGTTCAGGAAGGTGCGCCTTTCGGACCCACCGGGCCAGCTTAGCTATTTAGCGCTGGGTTGGCCTTTTTGATGGCTCAACAAGTGGGTTCTGCAATATATATTTGTGAACCATACTTCCTGAGCCATGCAGCACACGTTCGGTTACGCCCGCGTTTCCGCCATCGACCAGAACCTTGCTACCCAGGTCGAAGACTTGACGCAGGCGGGCTGCACGCGCATTTTTCAAGAGAAGGTTTCCGGCACGCGGACCCGCAGCCCCGCCCTCGATGAACTGCTGGCGGCCGTGCGCGAGGGCGATGTTATCGTGGTGAATCGATTGGCACGCCTCGGCCGCAATACCGTGCACACCATTCAGCTGGTGGAGGAGTTCAACCGGCGCGGGGTACATTTTCGGGCGCTCGACCTGGGCATTGATTCGCGCACGCCGGCCGGCAAGATGATAATTGGGGTGTTCAGCAGCTTCAACCAGTACGAGCGGGAGAACAACCGGGAAAAGAGCCTGGCGGGCATTGCGCTGGCCAAGCAGCAGGGCAAGCATTTGGGACGCCCTGCGGGGCGCGATGCCGAGAAGCTGGCCAAGGTGGCCACGGCCCTAGAGCGGGGCTTGTCGGTGGCCGAAATCGTGACCCTCACTGGCATTAGCCGCGCCAGTGTCAAGCGCTACCGCCAAGAGATTTAATAGCAAAGCATTGAAAATAAGTAGGTTATGTTGTCCTAAATTGAATCTTATGTTAAGTAACAAAACGGGGAACAAGAGGGAAAAGAACGCCCCCCCCGCCACTACCCCCAAAATCCTGTTTTGCGAAGGGCAATTTTTAGTCCGGTGGATGCGGCGGCGGTTCGGGGGCGGATGGCGCGACCATGCGCTGCTCGATGCAACCGGCCAGTGCCGTTGCCGGCTTGCTCGCCACCCGACCCAGGCCGACGCAGGCAATGGCCGCTAACAAAAGGCGCATAACGCAGACCAGCACGGCATACCAGAGTAGGTGTTTTTCGGGCAGGCGTTTCGCGATAATGCAGAGCACTCCCCGCGAGCCGGTTGGCGCGGGGTTGGGGAGTTTGGGGAGACGAGCGGCGGTAGGCATGTTCATAAAGGATGGGGTTGATGCAGTGGCGGGGGCAGAAGGCGAGCGAAACCGCCGGTACTGAAGCGGTGGTGCAAGACTAGGCAGCCCCACAATGCACGAATTCGCGGTTTGGGAATAGGACTAAACTTTAAAAAGGGCGATTTCGCCCCATAGAGGCACTTTTTTGAAGATTGTGGTTGGGCAACGTGGGCAGGTTATCACAGCGGATGAAGAAAAAAGGAGCGGGAGCTGTGCGCGCACGGTCAGCACAAAGAGCTGGTTTGGGATTCGGGAGCATGCCCTTGCTAGGGCCGGAAACAGGTCGGACACGAGGCGCGGTTAAGGCAGCCCGCTATAGAGGAAAGCGGGGAGGTCGATTTTGTGGCTAACTCCTAGCCGTTAAAATTCCAAATCGACGCCCTTTTAAAAAAGGACACAAAAAAGCCCCTTCCAAAAGGGGATTTCCAGCCTGTAAAGGCAGTTTTCAGGATTTGGCTAAATTGGTGGGGTTGCTTAGAAATGTAAAAAGCCCGCTGCTAGGTGAAATCCTGAGCAGCGGGCAAGGCATTATTAGAGGGGAGCCATTGTTGAGAAGGAGCGGGTACTTTACGCCGCCCAATGCTAAGCCAACCTCGATTATGTTCAGGACCCAACTAGCCTCCCAAGGAGCTGCGCACGGCCCCGGCCACGACCCGCGCACCGACCACTTGCGCCCCGTCATCGAGTACCTGCTGGCCCAGGGCAACACGCCGGTCGGCTGGCGGGGGGATGCGTTTACGTTTGACCAGGGGGGCGAGGGGCATTACACCTTTGCCGGCCCCCTCGACGCGGCCGAGTTGCGCGAGCGGTTTGCCTTTCCGGCCTCTATCCGAGTGTATGACGACGGTTCGATTAAGGACAACCTGAACCGGGTGGACATTAGCCAGGAGCTACCGCGCCGGCCGTTCAGCTTTGAACAGCCGATAACTGCTGGTGAAGGCTCTAACCCGCAGTAAATGCTTGACTAGTCAGTGATTAGTCAGTGACTAGTCAAGCAGAAGTTAAAGAAGATTTAGAGTGTTTACTTTGTGGCTTCTGACTAGTCATAGCCCCGATGGAAAACACCGCTACTTTTTTGACCATAAAGCAAGCAGCTCAACAGGTTAACAAGTCTGAGCAGACTATCCGGCGACTAGTCAAACAACACGCTAAGACTAATCATATCCAGGTTGAGCAGACTCCCAAGGGCAACACGTATCTGATTAGTCAGACGTTTCTCGCGCAGCAATACCCCAGTCAGGCCGAGCCGTTGCCGGCCGTGATAGAGCAGGCCCAGGTGCCGGAGGTTGCCGAGCTGCAACGGCAATTGGCCGAGCGCGACCAGACTATACAGCAGTTGCAAAACCGCTTGCTAGAGCAGAACGACGTGCTGAACGCACTGACTAATCAAGTGAATAGTCAGCGTATCGGACGTATTGAGGAACTGTTACTTAGCCAAAACGAGCAGCTAGGGGAGCTGCAAAAGCGCCTGCCTGAGCCACTAGAAGCCCCATTAATGCTAACCGAGCCGGAACCCGCCAAAAAAGGGTTTTGGCAACGGGTGTTTGGCAAGTAGGGTAGTGGCCAGGGCCTGGCTCAACGGGCCTTACTAGGCTTGTCGAACAGCGGTCCATTGCTCCCCTTTTTGATTCCCAGGATGGTAAGCAGCAGGCCCGACAGGGAGTGCGATTTGGTATGCTTGCCGGTTTTCAGGTCGTGCGCGAATTTGTTGCAGGCCGCGACGTGCGCCGGGTTGGCTAGGATTTGCGCCACCAGTTCGGGCGTGGTGATGCTGAGCTGCGCCAGTAACCGGCCGGCATTCTCGACCTGATGCGAAGCAGTGGGCGCAGGAGCTGCGTCAGGCACCAGGTCAAAAGCTATTGTTGTGGCCGGAATTTGAGACTGAACGGTGAACACGATGTTCTGAAAGGCCCGGCCTACCTTCTCAATTTGGTAGCCAATATGCAGGTCGGTTTTTTCATTGACTTGCTTCACGGCCACGTCGAGTACCTTTTTTCTGAACATTGCGAAAATGGTGTATTCCTCGTTGCCCTTGTCGTCAGCTAAGCCCAGCGTCTTTTTCAGGTCCAGGATAGCTACCTTTTTGGTTTGCCCTTTGTCTTTCCACTGGCTACAAATCTGATAGATGCGCTTGGCGTGTTTGCTAGGCAGGTTCAGCGCCGCCTGAACCTGAAACGAGGTAAAGTTATTTTTGAGGTCGAACAGATAAGGCGTAGCGTATTCGTTGAACTCCAACTCAATAACCCCCGTCCCCAGGATATAATCTATCCGCTTGAATAGGACAATCTGCCGGAACACCTCTTTGCCATTGTGGTAGGTATTGATTTTGTGAACCCGGCCCATCATTTCTTCAGTAGAGTTTCTTAACTGTTTGTAGTTAAGTTTTTTACTGGTTAGGCGTTCTAGCTCCGTCACCGATATTTGATATACATCGTCGGGCGAATCTTTTCGCAGCTTGGAGAGCAGCACCAAGAAGATGTTGGCCTGCGTTTCCGTGTACTCATATCGGGCATTAGTCAAGGCGTTAGCCTGACGCACTTCCATGTCCTGTTTCATTCGAGGGGTAGCTTACGGCTGCAATAATAGCCAAAGCTAACCATCAAGGCTAACAGTTACGGAGAATAGTTAGCTTAGGCTTATAAAAAGTTAGCCTCACGCTTATAAAAAGTTAGCTTTGGCTCCCACTTTGGCTTATAAAAAGTTAGTGTTCGCTTATAAAAAGTTAGCCTGAGCTTATAAAAAGTTAGCTTTGGGGCTTTCAATAAATTGGTTATCAAATAGTTCTGAGCCCTACAAATAGCAAATAGAAACAAATAATAAAAAACACAATTGTGTTGTCATCAAAAAAGGGCTTTTAGGGTCTCTGGGTTGGCCCCACGGCGCAGCCCAAACAAAAAGAACAAAAGCAACAAAGTCCTAGAAGCCAGTAACTTGCGCGCATTTTATAAACTGTATATTATTGGTAATCAATGGTATAAATGCCTATTGTTGTGCTTATTTGTGCGACCTTATGCCCCGGTTTACTGCCCGTTTTGGGCTGCTTTTGGGGCAAAGCCGTACCGTAGGACCGGACTTTTTACCTTGCCGGCATGACGACGCTTTTCCATTGGTTGGGCCTCTTGACAGGGGCTTTGATTTACGCCGCCACTACCCAGCTCGCGGCCCGGCTGCTGCACCAGGCGCTGCCCCAAGTGTCGCGGGGCTTGTACCAAGCCATCGGCTTACGCAGGACCCCGGACGACTGGTTAGTGTCCTTTGCGCGCTTCGCGGGCCTGTTTCTGCTGGCCACCGTCGCGGGCGGCTTTCTCGGGTTGGGCTTGCTAAGGTTTTGGGCGCCGCTGGCCTGGTTGGGCTACAACGTGTACCGCGCTTATTCCAGCCCCCAGGACGCCGCCCAGCCCGCAGGCGGGGACCAACCGCTGAGCTTCACCCTGCTCACCACCAGCGGCCCCAACGTGCGGCTTGGCAACCCGTTCCGGGGCACCTTCATTGCTGGCGGCGCGGGCAGCGGCAAAAGCAAGTCGATTATTGAGCCGATTCTTCAGCAGGCGGGCGCGTTGGGCCTAACCGGCGTGGTCTATGACTTCAAATTCCCCACGCTGGCCGAGGAAGTGGCCGGCAGCTACGCTGGTACGGCCGTAACGCCCTATTTCGTCAATTTCACCGACCTGAGCCGGAGCCACCGGGTAAACCCGCTCGCGCCGCAGCTGCTGGCCACCGCCAGCTTTGCCCGCGAGGCGGCGGCCACCATCATTACCAACTTGGACGCGAAAGCCGCCCAGCAGCGTAATTTCTGGATTCAGTCGGGCGAGGTGCTGCTGGCCGGGTGCATCTGGTACTTGCGCCGCAACCACCCCGCGCAGTGCAGCTTG
>JAYULN010000225.1:0-5182 GCA_043763525.1 Hymenobacter sp. | reverse complement strand
GATGCCACACCTCGAAGAAAACGTCTCCCTCCGCCCCTACAACACTTTTGGCCTCGATGTGCAGGCCCGCTACTTCGCCCGCTTCGCCTCGGCCGATGCGCTGCGTGCATTGCTGCAGCTGCCCGAGGTCCAGGCCGGCGAGAAGCTCATTCTCGGCGGCGGCTCCAACCTGCTGTTCACCCAGGACTTTGCGGGCGTGGTGCTCAAAAATGAGATTTGCGGGTTGGAAGTCATTTCGGAAGATGGCGACTCGCAAACGGCCCTCGTTCGCGCCGGGGCCGGCGAGAGCTGGCACGGCATGGTCGAGTACAGCCTCGACCAGCAGCTGAGCGGCATCGAAAACCTATCGCTCATTCCCGGCACCGTGGGCGCGGCCCCCTTGCAGAACATCGGGGCCTACGGGGCCGAGCTGCGCGACACCTTCGACCACCTCGAAGCCGTGGCCCTGGCCACGGGCGAGCTGCGCGTGTTTGCGGCCGGCGAGTGCGGCTTCGGCTACCGCGAAAGCGTGTTCAAGAACGTGCTCAAGAACCAGTTCGTGGTCACGGCCGTGGTGCTGCGCCTGCACCGGCAGGCCCGCCCTTCCGGCTACGCCCCCAACGTGCGCTACGGGGCCATCGCCGAAACCCTGGCCGAGCTGGGCATCGGGGGCGAGCCTACGCCGCAGGACGTGAGCCGGGCCGTGGTGCATATCCGCCGCAGCAAGCTGCCCGACCCCGCCCAGGTGGGCAACGCGGGCTCATTCTTCAAAAACCCCGAGGTGTCGCAGGCCAAGTTCGACCACCTCAAAAGCGAATACCCCGACCTGCCCGGCTACCCCGTGCCCGGCGGCGTGAAGGTACCCGCCGGCTGGCTCATCGAGCGGGCCGGTTGGAAGGGGCTGCGGCGCGGCCCCGGCGCGGGCACCCACGGCGTACACGACCGCCAGGCGCTGGTGCTGGTGCATCACGGCGGGGCCACCGGCAGCGAGCTGCGCCAGCTGGCCGATGAGATAATCGCCTCCGTACGCCAGAATTTTGGCATCGAGCTACATCCAGAAGTTAATATTTTGTGATTTATTATCACCCAGTTGGGCACTTACCTTTATGGGCGCATTTGGCGGGAAAAATATAAGTCGTGGCCAAATTTGTAAGCGACTTGCTTTTGCCGGTCTATTTATTTTCCAATTCACGATGATGACGAAACTGTTGCTGCTGACCGGCTTGCTCGCCGGCTCGCTTACCGTTGCCACCGCCGCTCCCCACCTCGAAGGACCCGGCGTACCGCTCGTACTCACCGTGAAAGCCGCCCGTGAGGCTCCTGGTACCACCGTCACGGTGCGGGCCGTGGTGCTGAACGGGGCCGAAATGGGCAATATCCGCTACGTGCAGGACTCTGAAGCGGACCTCGCCCTCTACGCTCAGGCGGCCAAGCTGCCCGGCTTTGGCGAGCTGCGGGCCGACGACAGCATTCAGGTAACTGCTGTTACGCACCACCCTGACTGATTGCTTGGAAAGAGCCTTTGCTGAAGCAGCTGAAGTCTCTTGCTGAAGCGTAGGCGCAATCAGTGCGTAACATCAGCAGGTAACCGGCCAGTTGAAAGTGTACAATGGACTGACGGCAATGGCCCCCATTACCTCGTTCCATAAGCTGGCCTCGGGCGTGCGCCTGCGCGTCCTGCAAGTGCCCGTGGCGCAGGCCAGCACGGCCTTCAGCGAAGCCAACGAAAGCCGCCTGCTTGGAAATTACGGGCGTAACCCGGCTCACCAACCCGGCAGGCGCCGTGGCCCCTTCCCTGGTTGGCAATGCCAACTACCTGCTCGACGGCCTGCCCGGCACCCTGGTGCGGGCGATGGCCGCCAGCACCGACCCCGACGGCTTGGCGGATGCCACGCCCCCCCCCCCACCACCGAGGCGTTCGACGTGCGCGGCCTGCTGAGCCAGTTTGCCCCCAGCGGCACCGGCGGCTACCAGCTGCTGCCCCGCCTGGCCTCCGACCTGATGCTGGGCGGTGGCCGCCCCCGCCTCACCAAAGAGCCCGTGCCCGTGAACGTGAGCACCAACGGCTTCACGGTGGTTTTCTCCACCCTGAACCCCGGCGACACCCGCGTGCGCTACGACCTCTCGGCGCAGGCGCTGAAGGAAACCCGCACCGACGCAACCCTGACCACCCACCACAACCTCACCCTCGACAATCTTATTCCGGGCACCACTTACTACGTGGAAGTGAGCTCGCGCAACGCCGCCGGCACCGAAACCGCGCCGCCCGTGCCGTTCATCACCGGCAACGGCAAGCGCGGCCGGTCCAGCTCCAAAAGCTAACCGCCCCGCAAAGGCCGGGCACGAACTAACCCACCGGGGCCAACGTCCTGGGGCCGGCCGCATGAAGTATCGCTAAAATGCAGCATCTTTGTAGTCTTGTTTTTGCCTTTTGTTTTAAATTTAATTCTTTGATAACCCTCTCTTCCTTATGAAGAAATTTACTTTGCTGGCGTTGCTGGCGTGCGCGACTTCGTGGCACGCCGTAACGGCCCAAACAGTTATAACCATTGCGGCGGCGCGGGCCCAGGCCCCCACCACTAACGGCACGGCCGGCCCTACGGTAACGGTGCGCGGCACCGTGACGAACGGGGCTGAGTTGGGCTCCACGGTAAGCATCATCCGCTACATTCAGGATGGCTCGGGTGCAGGCGTGGGCGTTTACTCGGCGGGTACCGGCGCTTTTGCCACTACCCTCAACTCGGTGGCCCTCGGCGACAGCATTGAAGTAACCGGCGGCCTGAAAATGTTTCGCGGCCTGCTTGAAATCGACCCCATTACTTCGCTGACCGTGCTGGCCGGCAACCGGAAGGTGCCGGCTCCCATCGTTTTCACGGCAGCCAATGCCGCGGCGGCCTATGCCGAGCAGTACGAAGGCATGCTGGTACGCATCAACGGCCTAACCTCGGTGAATACGACCGGGGGAACCACGGTGACGTCCTTCGCGGCCAACACTACCTACAAGTTCAACAACAACGCAACGCTGGTCACCTACGTGCCCACCAACTCCAGCGGGGCTGATGGCCTGATTGGCAAGCCCAGCCCCTCCGGCACGTTCGACGCGGTGGGCATCGTGAGCCAGTACTCGTCGGCGGCCACCAGCACCACCGGCGGCTACCAGTTGCTCAACCGCAAGTACGGCGACTTCATCCAGGGCCTCACGCCCAACCTGACGACGACACCGGTGCCGAGCAACATCACCACCACGGGCTTCACCGTGTCGTTCAATACCTCGAACACCGGCGACACGCAGCTCTCGTACGCCACTTCGCCCACCGGCACCTTCACCACGGTGGCGGGCAGTACCACCCTCAGCACTGCCCACAGCCAGACGCTGACGGGCCTGCAGCCAGCAACCATCTACTACGTGCAGGCGGTTTCGGTGAACAGCGTGGGCCGCTCAGAGTCGCGCCTCGTGCCCATGATTACGGCTTCGCTCTCGTCGGGCATCATCAGGAACTACTTCAACAACCCGGTTGATGCCACCCTGGCGACCACCGGCAACGTGGCCGTGTACACGCCCGCCGGCAGCGCCGCCGACACCCTGGCCAAGTACATCAACCGCGCCACCCAGACGCTGGACATCGCCATCTACAACTGGAATAGCACGGTGATTAAAGATGCCGTGATTGCCGCCAAAAACCGTGGCGTGCGGGTGCGCATCATCTACGAAGACGACAATGCCAACGTGAGCGTGGGCCAGCTGCCTACCAGCATTCCGCGGGTGGGCCGTCCGGCCCAGCCCGGCAGCACCGGCAGCGCCATCATGCACAACAAATTTGTGATTATCGATGCCGAAAGTACCACCCCCAACGTGCCGTGGGTGTGGACGGGCTCGATGAACTGGACGGGAGCCCAGCTAGCCACCGACCGCAACAACGTGATTGCCTTGCAAGACCAGGCCCTGGCCCGCGTGTACACCGTCGAGTTTGAGGAAATGTGGGGCTCGCGCACCGACGTGGCCGGCACCACCCTGTTCGGCTCGCGCAAAACCGACAACACCCCGCACCTGCTGATGATTGGCGGCCGCTCGGTCGAATCGTACTTCTCGCCCACCGACAACGTGAACGGCCGCCTGCTCACCGCCATCGCCTCGGCCGACCACGACCTGCACTTCGAGTCGATGCTCATCACCCGCGCCGACCTGGCCCGCGCCATTGCCACCCAGGTTACCTCGCGCAACATCGTGGCCTGCTCCGACGGCCTCGTGAACGACACCAGCGGCACGGCCGGCTTCGCCTTCCGCCTCATCAAGGTGGGCATGGGCAACCGGGTCATCCTCAAGCGTACCAGCGGCATCATGCACCACAAAACCCTGATTGTGGATGCCGATGCCAACCAGTCGGACCCGCAGGTATTCGTGGGCTCGCACAACTGGACGGCCTCGGCCGATACCGAAAACGACGAAAACACGCTGGTTGTGCATGATGCCCGCGTAACCAACCGCTACTACCAGGAGTACGCCGCCCGCATTGCCGAGCAGAATACTGGCGTAGTAGTGTGCCGCCTGGCCCTGGCCACCCGCAACGGCACCATTCAGGCCAGCACCTTGCAGGCCTACCCCAACCCCACCAGCGGCAGCTTCCGCCTGCACCTGGCCAGCACCACGGCCCGCACCGCCAGCATTGTGCTGCGCGACGCCACCGGCCGCGTGGTGCTTACCCAAACCCAGCCCCTCACCGGCAACGACCTGACCATCGACGCTACGGCGCTGAAATCGGGCCTATACATGGTGCAGGTAACCACTCCTGAGGCAGTTCAGGTCAGCCGCGTGGTAGTGGAGTAAGGTTCCGCACTCGTTGTCACAAAAAAAGGCCCGCCAATTGGCGGGCCTTTTTTGTTCAGCCAGGAAAATCCCGACTAAGTAGATAGCCAGTATTAAGTAGTCAGTAGTCGGACATCAACCTGCTGTCAATCAAGATTTAACATTGGGCCTGACTACCGAATACTTATGTTCGACTACTTAGTACAGTAATAAAAGTAAGTATTTTATTAGCCAAGTACTATAATGCAGCTCTTTTTTCAACACCAACATTTTGGCCTGCTCCTTAACACACGCCCTGTGGCTTACCCGAAAGCGTATTCGTCCCGTTACCGTCCCCACTATGGTGCCCATGAAAAAGCCCGCCTGGATTCTCCAGACGGGCTTTTCGCTTGTGAAATG
>JAYULN010000224.1:0-2095 GCA_043763525.1 Hymenobacter sp. | reverse complement strand
GCACGGCCATCGTCATTTCGCCCCTCATCGCCCTGATGAAAAATCAGGTCGACCAGCTCGCCGCCTTCGGGGTCAATGCCCAGGTGTACAATTCGACGCTGACGAAGACGGAAATGAATCGGGTGAAAAAAGATGTCATCACCGGCGACATCCGGCTGCTGTACGTGGCCCCCGAAAGCCTGACCAAAGACGACACCATTGACTTCCTGCTGAAAAGCACCATCAGCTTCGTGGCGATTGATGAGGCCCACTGCATTTCGGAATGGGGCCACGATTTCCGGCCCGAGTACCGCAAGATTCGCGGTATTATTGACAACCTGGGCGGCAACGTGCCCATTATCGCCCTCACGGCCACGGCCACGGCCAAAGTGCAGCTGGACATCCAGAAAAACCTGCAAATGGACGATGCCAGCGTCTTCAAAACCAGCTTCAACCGCACCAACCTCTACTACGAGGTGCGGGCCAAGCACAACACCAAAAAGCAGCTCATTCAGTACGTGAAGCAGCACAAGGGCAAGGCCGGCATTATTTACTGCCTGAGCCGCAAGAAGGTGGAGGAAATTGCCGAGCTGCTGCGCGTGAACGACGTGCGCGCCCGCCCCTACCACGCCGGGCTGGACCAACAGGTGCGCATCGACAACCAGGACGCATTTCTGAACGAGGACTGCGACGTGATTGTGGCCACCATTGCCTTCGGCATGGGCATCGACAAGCCCGACGTGCGCTTCGTGATTCACTACGATGCGCCCAAATCCATTGAGGGCTACTACCAGGAAACCGGCCGCGGCGGCCGCGACGGCCTGGAGGGCAACTGCCTGATGTTTTACAGCTACGACGACATTCTGAAGCTGGAGAAATTTAGCAAAGACAAGCCGGTAACCGAGCGCGACAACGCCCACCAGCTGCTGGCCGAGATGACCAACTACGCCGAAAGCGCCGTGTGCCGCCGCCGGCAGCTGCTACACTACTTCGGCGAGCAGCTGGACACCGACTGCGGCTTTTGCGACAACTGCCGCCACCCCAAGGAACGGTTTGAGGGCGAAGTGGCCGTGGGCCTGGCCCTGCGCGCCACCGTGCAAACCGAAGCCCGCTTCAACCTCAACCACATTGGCCAGGTGCTGCTGGGCCTGAGCAACCCGCACATCGAGAGCTACGCCCACAACGCCCTGCCGGTGTACGGCCAAGGCAAGGAGCTGGGCGATGCCCAGTTCTGGCACTCAGTGCTGCGCCAGTGCCTGCTAAACGGCTTTCTGGAAAAGGATATCGACAGCCTCGGCCTGGTGCGCATCACCGAAAAGGGCCTCGATTTCATCGAAAGCTCGCATCCCATCACACTCACCAAAGACCACAACTTCGACGCCGAGCAGCGGGCCGACGAGGAGAAGGAGGAAGTGCAGCACGCCGCCGGCCACGACGAGGCCTTGTTTACCCAACTTAAGGAGCTGCGCAAGCAGGTGGCCAAGCAGAAAAACCTGCCGCCCTACGTCCTCTTCCAGGACCCGAGCCTGAAGGAAATGGCCACCACCTACCCCACCTCGCTGCACGACCTCACGCACGTGTCGGGCGTGGGCCAGGGCAAGGCCCAGAAGTTTGGCGCGCCATTCGTGGCGGCCATCAAGCAGTACGTGGAAGACAACGACATTGAAACCGCCGAGGACGTGGTGGTGAAGTCGGCCGTGAACCGCTCCAAAATCAAGATTTACGTCATCCAGCAAATCGATAAGAAGATGATGCTGGAGGATATTGCCTCCTCCAAAGGCATTTCGATGGGCGAGCTGATGGAGGAGATTGAGCACATCTGCTACTCCGGCACCCGCCTGAACATCGATTATTACCTGAGCGAAATGGTGGAGGAAGACCGCCAGGAAGAGATTTACGACTACTTCATGTCGGCCAGCACCGACAACATTGCCGTGGCGATGAAGGAGCTGGGCGATGATTTCACGGAGGAAGAGCTACGGCTGGTACGCATTAAGTTCATCAGCGAGGTGGCTAACTAGACCACGGATTAGCGCGGATTTTAGCGGATTTCACGGATTTTGGGGACGGCTCCTTTATTGGGGTCGTCCCTTTTTTTGTTTGATGCCCGACTAGA
>JAYULN010000223.1:0-12681 GCA_043763525.1 Hymenobacter sp. | reverse complement strand
CGCTCCTCAACCGCCTCACGGCCCTGGAGCAGGGCTTGGCCAGCGTGCCGCAGTACCTGCAACAGCACGATGACGCGCTGCGCCAGCAAGTAGCGTTTTTCAGCCAGCACGGCAAGCTGCTGGCCGACCTCGGCGCGCAAATCCGCCAAGGGGTGAGCGAGGGCGTGCATCGCATGGATACCGAGCTCGACGGCCGCCTGCAGGAGCTGCAACGGGAAGCCAGCCAGGCGCATGAGCAGTGGCAGCAGCATTTCCGCCGCCTCAATCAGGACAACATCTACCAGAAAATTACCGAGTACCTCAATCCCTTCACCCAGCTCCCGGCCCAGCAAAAAGACCTCAACGTGTTGCAGGAGCGCCAGGCATCGCTGTCCGCGCAGGCCATGCAGCGCCTGGAGGCCCGGCTTTTGGCCGATGTCCAGCTCCAGCAGCAGCTCTTGCAGCAGGTAGACCGCACGAATAAGGTACTGGAGGAAATCACCCGGCCAAACTGGTTTCAGCGTACGCTGCTGGGGAAGAAGTGAGGCGGCGCGGCCGGCTCACCTCACCCCCCGCCCCCTCTCCTTGGGGAGAGGGGGAGCCAGATGTCAGTATCTGGGCCGTTAGGAATCGACTACAAAATCCGTGAAATCCGTTAAAATCCGAAAAATCCGTGGTCTATGAGAGAGAGCCGAGACTTCTTCTGGCCCAGCTACGTGGACCTGATGACGGCCCTGTTCCTCATCATGCTCGTCTTGTTCGTGCTGGGGTTCAAGCGCTCCAACGACAAGCAGCGCATGAATGAACGCCTGATATCGGAGCTGAAAGTGCAGGTGCAGGAAAAGCGCAAGCTCGACGAGATAAAAGCCGCGCTCAAGCGCCTCGAAAGCAACTACTTCGAGTACAACCCCAGCTACAAGCGCTACGAGCTGAAATTCCCGGTCACCTTCGCGCCCAAAAGCGACGTGCTGCCCTACGAGGCCCAAACCCCACTCGTGAAGGCCGGCCGCTTCCTGCTCAGCGAGATGCAGTCGATAAAAAACGACGATAACGTGCAGTATCTCATCGTGGTAGAGGGCCGGGCCGCCAAAGACCTGCGCTACCCCGCCAACGACCCGCACAACCTCGACGGCCCGGCCGTACGCCAGCTCAGCTACAGCCGCGCCCTGGCGGTTATCCGGCTCTGGGAGCAGGCGGGGCTGCGTTTCCCCGGCAACCTGGAAGTGGTGGCGGCCGGGAGCGGCTTTCGCGGAGCCGGGCGCTACACCGGCAGCCAGGAGGCCCTGAACAAGCGGTTTATCATCCAGATTCAGCCCAAAATTGGCTCGATTGGGAAGTAGGTATAACGGACAAAAAAGAACGTCATGCTGAGCGAAGCATCTCTACCGCAATACTAAAATTGATTAGTTGCGCGGTAGAGATGCTTCGCTCATCATGACGTTCTTTTTCCCCAATAAGCGTTAGTAGCGCCGGTTCACGGCGTTCAAATCCTCGAAGGCCTGCTTCAAACGGGCCACGAAGGTTTCTTCGCCTTTGCGCAGCCACACGCGGGGGTCGTAGTGCTTCTTGTTGGGCGAGTCGGCCCCGGTGGGGTTGCCAATCTGGCCTTGCAGGAAGCCTTCGTTCTTCACGTAGTAATCCTTGATGCCCTCCCAGAGCGCCCATTGCAGGTCGGTGTCGAGGTTCATTTTGATGGCCCCGTAGCTGATGGCTTCGCGGATTTCCTCCTGCGACGAGCCCGAGCCGCCGTGAAACACGAAGTCGATGGGCTGGGGGCCGGTGCCGAAATGCTCCTGTACGTATTGCTGCGAGTGCATCAGGATTTTGGGCTCCAGCTTCACGTTGCCGGGCTTGTACACGCCGTGTACGTTGCCAAAAGCGGCCGCGATGGTGAAGCGCGGGCTCACCTCGCTCAGCTCTTTGTAGGCGTAGGCCACTTCCGAAGGCTGGGTGTAGAGCTTGCTCGAATCCACGTCGGAGTTATCCACGCCGTCTTCTTCGCCGCCGGTTACGCCCAGTTCAATTTCGAGCGTCATGCCGATTTTGGCCATGCGCTCGAGGTAGCGCTTGCAGATTTCGATGTTCTCGGCAATCGGCTCTTCCGACAGGTCGAGCATGTGCGAGCTGTAGAGGGGCTGGCCGTACTGCTGGTAGTATTTTTCGCCGGCATCGAGCAGGCCGTCAATCCAGGGCAGGAGCTTTTTGGCGGCGTGGTCGGTGTGCAGCACCACGGGCACGTCGTACAGCTCGGCCATCAAATGCACGTGGTGCGCCCCCGAAATGCCGCCCGCGATGCTGGCCCGCTGCCCGTCGTTGCTCACCGACTTACCGGCGAAGAACTGCGCGCCGCCGTTCGAAAACTGAATCATCACCGGCGAGTTCACCGCTTTGGCCGTTTCGAGCACGGCGTTCACGGTGTTGGTGCCGGTTACGTTCACGGCGGGCAGGGCGAAGGCGTTGGCCTTGGCATTTTGGAACAGGGATTGGATTTCGTCGCCGTGCAGCACGCCGGCCCGCAGGCCCGTAATAGTTTGGTCAGCCATAAAAAAGGGTTGTGCGGCAGGGCCGCAGTGGGGAGAAATGCTGAAAAAGCCCGAATGTCCACAGCGGGCATCGGTGCAACAAAGTACGGTGGGCGCTGCCTAACCTGAAAGCGCGGGCGGGTTGGGCTAGGGCCGTTCCAGGGCCGGGCGGTCCCAGCGGGCGAGGTCGGCGGCGGCTTCGTAGGTTGATTGCAGGAATTTTCGGACCAGCCCGGCCGGGTCGGTCGCCATTCGCACGGCCTCGTAGGGCAGCAGGAACTCGCCCATTTCCGGGCTGTAAATGGCTTCTTTTGGCTGCACTTTCGCTTCGCCAAAGCCGGCCGGGGTGGGGTAGGCGTAGCTGTAGAAGGCGGCTTCGGTCCCGTTGCCGCCGGGCCACCAGCCGGCGGCGCATTGCTCGGCCGAATACGATTCGCGCGTCACCCAGTCGGCTAGGTGGGGCACGCCGCCGGGGTGCGGCGGCGCGGGCCGGCCCGAAAACCGCGTGACAGCCAAATCGAACGAGCCCCAGAAAAAATGCACCGGGCTGGCCTTGCCCGTAAAGTGGCCCCGAAACTCGTTCAGCAGCCGGTCGGCCTGCAACAGCACCTGCCAAAACCGCAGCACCGCGTCGGCATCGTAGGCGTGCAGGTGGTGGTTTTCGGGGAAGGGCGTGGTGTCGGGCACTTCCACGGGCACCGGCCAGATTTTCGCTTCCACGTCCGCCTCGCGCAGCAGGGAGCGGTATTGCTGATAAAAATCGGCCACGGATTGGGGCCGTAGGGGCATGGAGTAGGCTTGCCCGGCGCAGGTGTGCAGCCGCAGGGTGTGGCCCACAAAATCGAACACCACTTCGCAGCTGCCCGCCGCGTAGGGCATGGGGCCGGTGCTCAGGCCGCGGGGCGTAACGTAGAGCGGCACCTGCCACCAGTGGTTGAGCATGGGGGCCAGCGCCAGGCGCGTTTTGCCCACTATCTGCGTCCACATGTGCAGGGTTTGGCGGGTGTCGGCCCAGGCGGCTTCGGGCAGCGCGGGCCAGGACGAAACCGACCCGATGGAAGTGGCTGAATAGCTCATGGCGCGGTGGTTGGTGAGAAGCGGCGGCAGGGTGCCGCCCACCCCGTCCTTATACGGGCGGCACGCGGGTTGCGGTACCCGTTGCAGGCAGGCAAAAAAAGGGGCTGACCGTTGCAGCGGTCAGCCCCAGGGCCGCATTTTTCACCCGCATTATTTTGGGCGCTTCAGGCGGTGGTCATCATTTTTTGCTGCTGACACACGCCTTGGGCATCGCTGACTTGCAGCTGGTACACGTAGTTGCCGGTGTGCAGGCCCAGGCCGGTTAGGTTCAGGACGATGCTGTGTTCGCCGGCCTTTAGCGCCTTGCGAACGATGCCCGCTACTTTGCGGCCGGCCGGGTCGAAGATGCCCAGTTTTACTTCGGCCGCATTGGCCAGGGTAAAGGGAATGGTGGTTTGGAACGGGTGGGGGTTGGGGTGGTTCTGGCCCAGCGTGAACAGGCACGGGGCTTCCTCCCAGGCAGCTGGTCGGCCATCGGGCGCTGCCAGGCCGGTAGCTGGGCCGGCTTCGAAAGGACCTGCCATCGCCGGGGCCTCATTGTACGCCGGGCGCAGCGAGTAGATAAAATAAAGAGGGAGCTTGATAATCACGGAACCAGCGTATTAACGGTCAATAAGTTAGCTGAAATCACCAGAAGTTCTGCTGCCAAACAATGCCAGGGAAGCGGCAGGTGGGCGCGGGAGAATCCGGGGATTGATAGCACGCCAAATATTAGCAGACTACTGTCTGTAATTAATTCACTATCGACGGGTTGGGTGATAAAGTCGCCGAACAAGGAGGCTGTAGCTGCCAATGTTTTGCGGGCGGCCGCGGGGCGGGCCGGCAACGGGCCGCGGGCCACCGCCGGCCCGCTCACAGGCGCTTCAGGCCGGCGGCGGCGGCGGCATCGGCGGGGCGGATGAGCAGGGCCTTGGTGTAGAGGGCGCGGGCCTCGGCCTTCCGGCCCAGGTTGAGGTAGGCCCAGGCCAGCGAGATGGTAGAATCGTAATCGAAGGGGTACAGGTTCACCACCCGCTCGAAGTAGCGGGCGGCCCGGTCGTAGGCCTTGCGGTTGAGGTGAATGACCCCGGTCCAGTAGTTAGCCTGGGTGTTTTGGGGGTCAATTTTGAGGATGCTCTCGTAGGTGTTCAGCATTTTTTCGACCTGGCCCAGCGCGTTCAGGGGCTTGATGAGGCCGAGCTTGGGTTCGATGGCGTAGGGGCGCTGCTCCACCGCTTTCTGGTAGTGGGCGGCGGCGGCGGGGTAGTTTTTGGCCAGAAAAAACAGCCAGCCCAGGCGCAGGTTCTGCTCGTAGGTGCCCGAATAGATTGCCTTGAGGGGTGCGATGGCCTCGGCGTAGTCGGCCTTGGCCTCGGCGGCGTAGCTGCTGGCGAAGGCGGCTGCCTGGTCCTGGGCCACGGCCACGGCGGGCGCGGTGCATGCCAGGGTGGTGGCGGCGAAGGTCAGCTTTACCAGGTCCATGCGAGGGCAGTAGTTAAGGAATTGAGGCCGTAAGTACGGCCATCCACGGCATCGCGGCGCTGCTCGGTGCCGTAGCCGAGGCGTAGCACGCATTGTTTTGGCAGCAAAATAAGCAGGCTGGCTCCCGCCCGCCGGCGTAGCGGGTCGAGCAGGTTGTAAACGTACGTGCCGTCGAGCTCGGCCAGCACGGGCACCTGGCCCAGGCCGCCGTAGGCTTCGAGCCAGAGCCGGGGGCCCAGCCGGCCGCCCACGCCCAGCACGCCGTTGGGGAAATCGCGGCCCCCCGAATGCACCACGCTGGCCCGCCCAAACCCATACAGGCGCAGGCTGCCGAGCGGGTAGCCCGTCAGGCGGAGGTCGGCTTGCAGGCGGGCGGTGTCGGTGATGGTACCGGCAAACAGGCCGGCCTGCACCGTCCAGTAGGGCCGGGCGTAGGCCAGGGCGGCGTAGCCCAGCTGGCCGGGGGCGGTTTGGAGGCGGCCGAAATCGCTGTGGAGAAAGTGGTAGCCGAGCAAGGCCCGCCAGCGCGGGGCCAGCTGCACGCCCAGCAGCGCATGGTACTGCCGCTGGCGAATGGGGTACTGCCCGCCGTTGCCGCCGGGTCGGGTCGGGTCGGGCAGCTCCACGGTCTGGCCAAAGTAGCTCAGGTTCTGGTTCAGGCTGAGGTGGGGACTGAGGCGGCTGCCGAGGCCCAGGCGCAGAAATCCGGCATCGCCCCGGTGCGGGGTATCGGGGTGCTGGCCGTTGGCTTCAAGCTCGACCTGCGCAAGTAGCTGAAAGCCGTTGAGGTGCCGCGCCCGGCGCTGCCCGGCGGGCAGGCCCCGCGCCACCAGGGCGGCGGGGCCAATCTGGTTCAGGCCGAGGTAGGCCAGGGCCAGGCCGTAGCGGGCGGCGCTGTCGAGGGGGTTTTCGCGCAGCGCCCGGCCGTAGTGGTCGATGGCGGCGGCCGGGCGCTCGCGGGCCAGGGCGGCCGCGCCCAGGCGGCGGCGCAGGGCGGGGTAGTCGGTGCCGAGGCGCAGGGCGGCGCGGCCCACCGAGTCGAGGGCGGCCCAGCGGTACTGGCCGGCCAGGGCCTGGGTAAGGCTGTCGAGGGCTTGAAAACCGGCCTGCTGGGCGTGGGCGCGGGGTATTATGAGCAGCAGCAATGCCAGCACCAGCAGCCCGCCCCATAGCCGGGCCACGCCCCGCTGGCCGGCCCGCTCTGGAGCAATGGTGGAAGGAATTAAAAATGAAGAATTAAAAATTAAAAATTTGGTCGTCAGGTTTTTGATTTTTAATTCTTCATTTTTAATTCCTCTGGAAACTATACGCCGACTTGAAAACCGTTCCAGCGAGTCCGACCGGTCTTCGTTCGCGCCGTTCGGGCAAGGCGTACTGTAACCGTCGTGCTGCCGGCAACCGGTCGGCCCGCCTGGGGCGTTCGGGCCGGGGGACCCTCCTTGTTGGCGTAGCCCTTGGGTAGGTTCTTCCCTCATGCGCCGGCTACTGAACACGTCAGGTTTACGACCTGCCCGGCCCGCCGCACGCGCAGCCCGGTCAGCGTTCCATCGTTAAAAATCAGCTCGGCGGCCTGCACCGGGCGGGTGCGGCCGAAGCCGGCCACGGCCACGCGGCTGAGCAGGCGCACGGGGCGGCCGGGCCAGGCGGCATCGGCCCCGTCGGTCCATTCCAGGGAAAAAGTTGGCTTCATAAACTGATAAAACGGGGCCAGCACGTCCTGCGTCCAGGCCAGGAGGGGGTTACGCCCCACCGAGAGCGGAAACGCGTCGTGGGTTGTTTGCTGCGGCAGGCGCACCAGCGGCACCCGGTACGCGGCCTGGTAAAATAGGTACAGCCACGACGCTTCCGACCCATAAAAGGCGGTGAAATAAAACACCGATTCATCGCCCGCGAAGTAGGCCACCGCGCCCGTGCGCTGGCAGCGCAGGTAGCTTAGGTTGTAGGCATCGGTAAAGACCTCCCAGCGCTGGGCCGGGGCGTGGGGTAGGTCGGCATCGCGCACATCCAGGACGTAGCCGGGCGGGAAGCGCAGCGCCTGGCTCAGGGTGCGGTTGCCGGCGGGCGGGCTGATGGTTTCGCCCGCTACCGGCACGGTAAAGTGCCGCAGCTGCGCCGCTTTGAACGCGGCCGAAGCGCGGGCGGGCGCATTCGAAACGATTTCGGAGGTGTCCAAAGAGTTGTCGGATGCACCCAAAATGCCGTTGGCTTCGACCAAAATAAGTTTCGCAAGCCGGGATGATGTTTTGGGGGCAACCGGTGCAGGGTTGGAAGTCCCGGCTACGGCGGCGGCGGGCACGGCCAGGAAGTAGGCGAGGGGATAGGCCAGCGTCTTCGACCCGACGTAGGGCGTGGCCTGCACCTGAAAGTGCAAGTGTGGCTCGGGCGAGCGCCCCGAGCTGCCGCAGGTGCCGATGATGTCGCCGCGCCGCACCTGGTCGCCGGCTTTTAGGGGTACGGAGTGAGCCCGCAGGTGCGAAAGCTGGGTGTAGAGGCCGGGCGCGTGGCGCAGCACCACGGTATTGCCCCAGTTCTGCACCAGGTTCACCGCGCCGATGGCGTTGTCGTCGAGGTGCTGGATTACTTCTTCCACCACGCCGTCGGCGGGGGCCAGCACGGGCTTGTTGTAGGCGTAGTAGTCGCTCAGCGCGAGGCCGGTGCCGTGGTAGGTCTGGCCATCGGCATCGGCAATCACGAAGTCCAGGGCCTGGCCCCAGTCGCCCAGGTGGGTGGGGCCGCTTCCATCGGTGTAGCCCTGCGAGCAGCGCCACGCCCCCAGAAAGGGCAGCGTGAGGGCCACCGCGCCGTGGTGGGCCAGCCGCACTTGGTCGGTGGCGTAGGCGTAGAGGTTGCGCTCGGGCGAGTAGCGCTGCACCGGCGTGAGCACCAGCCCTGCCGGGTACGACCCGCCGCCGGGGCGTGCACGCAGCAGCAACACGTACAGGAACAGCAGCGAAACCAGGCAGTAGGGCAGCGACAGGGCCGGCAGCCCCAGCCTATCGAGCACGGCGCTGAGGCTGGCCAGCAGCACCACCGTTACCGGCACGCTCAGCAACGCCCACCCGTAGCTGGCCGCCGATGGAACGACGAACACGCCGCCCACCGCCAGGGCGGCCACCAGGCAGTTGGCCCCCAGGTTGTACTCATTGAGCCCGCTCGCCGCCGGCCCCAGCAGCCCCAACAAGCCATGCACCCCCAAAAAGGCCAGCCCCGACAGCGAAAACGCAATGCGCGAGTGCCACAACAGCCCCCCGGCCACCAGCAAGCCCGCCCCGGCGCTGTGCTGAAAGAGCACCGCGCCCAGCGCCCGCAGGTAGCCGGCCAGCAGCGGCGGCCAGGGCCAGTCGCTCGCCCATTGGGCCACGCGCACCAGGCGCGGCCCGCCCAGGGCGTACACGTCGTTCAGCCAGTAGATAGCCGGCTCGCCCGGCACCAGGTGCAGCAGCGGCCCGCTGCCCAACAGCAGCAGCCAGACCGTTCCCAGAAAGGGCAGGGACAGGAACGGCAGCCCGCGTCCGCCCAGCCAGCCGCCCAGCGCCACGCTCAGCAGCAGCGCCAGGCCCGCGCCCAGCACCACCAGCCCCGCCAGCGCCCAGCCCGGCGCATAAAACGAAGCCAGCGCCAGCCCGGTCAACAAGGAGTTGAAGCTGTAAAGCCCCGCCTCCGTCCACTCCCGGTTGAAGCCGCCAAGCCGCGCCCCGGCCACCGCCAGGCCCGCGCCCATCAGCCCCGCCACCCCCACCACCGGGTGGCTGAAGGTAACGAGCAGCAGCACCACGGCAAAGCCCCGATGCTGCGAGAAAAACAGCATGGCGTAGGTGCGGAGAATGGCGCGGAAGTAGGATTGACTGGTCGCCATTGATTGGCCAAACGGTTCTGGCGTTACAAATGCAAAAGACAGTGAAATGGATTACAACAAATGCGGCGGCACCCGCTCCAGCTGCTGAAGATACTCCAGCGTTTCAGCCGCTCTTACCACATGCACCTGGCTGGCCTCGTCAATTAGCACCACGTTGGGGCGCAGGGTGATGAACTGCTGCCACTGGCTCATGTTGTACGCGCCCACTTTATGCACCATCACGGTATCGCCGGGGGCGAGCAGGGGCAGGGCAATGCTTTCGCGCAGCATGTCGATGTTCATGCACAGCGGGCCGTAGAGCACGGTGGGCTCGGTTTGGTCGGAGAATGCGCGGGTGGGGCTGATGTGGTGGTCGTACCAGAAGGAGGTGAAGAGCAGGTTCACCCCGAAATCGACGATGGTGGCGCGGCGGCCGTCGGCCAGCCGCTTGGTGGCCAGCACCGTGCCGACGAGCGAGCCGGCATCGTCGACCAAGGCCCGGCCGGCTTCCAGCACCAGCACCGGCTGCTCATCGGGCCCGAAGCCCGCGCCCAGCAGCGCCCCGGCAATGGCTTCGGCGTATTCGTCCAGGCCGGGCACGGTATCGGGGGCCGGCAGGTAAGCGCCTTTCAGCGTGTTGGTGGAGGGGAAGCCCCCGCCCAGGTCGAGGTACTGAACGAGGGTGGCCAGCTCGCGCTGGCAGCGCAGGGCCAGCGCCGCCAGCTTGGCGGCCGCCGTGGCGTAGGCCGCCGGGTGCAGCACGTAGGTGCCGATGTGGCAGTGCAAGCCCATCAGCGCCAGCCGCTCCGAGGCCACGATGCGGCCCAGTGCCCGCCAGGCCTCGCCATTCTCCAGGTTGAAGCCAAACCGGTCCCACTGCGGCACAATGCCGGCATCGAGGTTCACGCGCAGGGCCACGCGGGGGCGTTGGGGCCGGCCGGCGGCCACGTCGAGCAGCAGGTGCAGCTCGTCGGCATTGTCGAGGTGAATAACGGCCCCGACCTCGCAGGCCCGGAGCAAATCGGCCCGCCGCTTGCCGGGGCCGTTGAACAGGATGTGCGCGCCGGGCACCCCGTTGCCCAGCGCTTTTTCCAACTCCATGCCGCTCACCACCTCCGCCCACGCGCCCTCCTGGTGAAAGGTGCGGCACACCGCGTTCAGGTAATTGGTTTTGTACGACCACGCCAGCT
Source organism: Hymenobacter sp. (assembly GCA_043763525.1). Taxonomy (GTDB): domain Bacteria; phylum Bacteroidota; class Bacteroidia; order Cytophagales; family Hymenobacteraceae; genus Hymenobacter. The sequence continues at coordinate 2,617 of JAYULN010000223.1, read as the reverse complement.
GCACCTGCGGGTAGCGCGTGCCAAAGGCCCGCACGGCCGCCTGGTAGCTGCGTCGCAGCTGCCGCTCGCTCAGCACAAACAGCGGCGAGCCGAAGCGGGCCACCAGCTCCGCCACGCGCACGCCGTCGAGCATCGGCACGGGCCGCACGCCGGCGCGGGGCCCAAACTTGTTCAGCGCCCCGGCATTGAGCTGGCGGATGGTAGGCCGTTCGTAGGGGAGTTTCATGGGTGGGACTTTCAGCACGTCATGCAGAGCGCAACGCAGCATCTTGCCCGCTTCGTTGAATCAGCATTGCTTACTACAGCAGTAAAGATGCTGCGCTGCGCTCTGCATGACGTTCCTTTATTGTTTGTGTCAAAGTTCGCCCAGCGCCGCCATTTGCTGAAATTCGGTGTGGTCGGTAATCAGGTCCCAGGCGTAGCGCACGAACATCTTGCCCACCGCGTAGCCCGTCATTGGGGCCACGGGCAGGCCCAGGGCCAGGTGCAGCAGGGCGGCGGGCTGGTTCTGGCCGGCGGCGGCCGTGAGGTATATCCAGGCCGGGAAGCGGGGGTTGATTTCCAGGATGAACAGTTCGTCGGCCGCCGTGCGTATCAGCTCCAGCTCGAAGCCGCCGCGCCAGCCGGTTACCTCGGCAAAGCGTTGGGCTAGGCCCAGCAGCGCCTCGTCGGCAATGGTGATGCCCGCCCAGGCCTTGCCCTTGTCGGTGATGGTGAGCTTGCGCATGGGCACCGCGCTCAGGGCGCGGCCGTGCCCGTCGGCCAGCCCGGCGATGTTGATTTCCTGCCCCGCCACAAACTGCTGCGCGATGAGCGGCACGCCCCACAGCCCGCTCAGCCGGGCAAACGCCTGCCCGGCCTGGGCCAGCGAATACACCACGGCCGCGTCGTAGAACCGGCCTTTCAGTACCAGCGGCCAGCCCAGCGCCTCGGCGGCGGCGGGCAGCTCGGCCGCCCCATAAATGGCCCGGCTGGCGGGTACGCGCAGCCCGTGCGCCGCCCCAAACGCGGCCAGGTTCAGCTTGTCGCGGGCCTCCAGCTGGGCCAGCGTGGGCAGAAACGTGTGAATGCCCAGCGCCCGCAGCTGCGGCCCCAGCTTAATGAAATTGTACAGCTCGGCATCGAAGTTGGGGATGAGCACGGCCACGTTTTCCAACTGCTGAATGTGGGCCAACCGCTCCAGCAGCGCCGCCGTGCCGGCCGAGGGGTAGGGCAGCTGGTAGGTCTTGTCCACCAGCTCGCGCAGGTAAATGCCGGGTTCCAGCGCTTCGTAGCTCAGGCCGATGATGCGCAGGTCGAAGTCGGGGCTCTCGCGCAGGGCGCGGATAACGGCCACGCCGGGGCCGGGGCTGTCGGTGGCGTTCAGGCCGGTTACGGCCACCGTGAGGCGGCGTCGGGAAGTAGGGTCGGGCACGGCAGACTAGTCGAGCAGGTTGTATTCGCGCAGCTGGGCCAGCAGGTCGTCCCAGTCCTTTTCCAGCTGGCCGGGGGCCACGTCGTAGCGCGCCAGAATATCGGCCTTGATGGCGGCGGCGGCTACTCCCTCCCGGGCCCGCGCCACAATGATGGCCGCCAGCGGGTTGGCCGCGAACGAGTCGCCGGTGGCCGGGTTGAAGATGAACCCGGCCTCGCTGGTGGCAATGTTTTTTTTGAGCTTCATGCGGGAGAAAGGCGTGTTTGACGTGCTGGCGGGACAAGCCGCGCCCTACGGCACCACCTCCACCCAGCCCTTAAACTTACGGCCGTCGGTGTAAGCGACGAGGTAATAGTACACCCCGCCCACGCCCGCGCCGCGCCAGGCAAAGCCGCGCTCGGCCGACTGAAACACCTGCTGCCCCCAGCGCGAGAATATGCTGATGCCCGCGAAGCGGTGGTCGCAGAAGTCTGCGGGCAGGTCGGGCATCACGAAAAAGTCGTTGCGGCCATCGCCGTTGGGGGTGATGATGTTGGGCGGCCGGAAGGCCACGGAGTCGCCCACGGGCACCACCTCAAACCGGATGACCCGCTCCTGCGGCAGCGGCACGCACGGCCCGGTTTCGCTCAGCCGGAAGCGCACCGTGAGGCCGCTATTGTCGCCGGCGGCGGCCACGGCCCCGCAGGTGGGCTCCCAGGCAAAGGTGCCGCTGGCCTGCCCCGTGCCGTTCCGGGCCGTGAAAACCATGCCTGCCGCCGCTAGGTCAAACCCCGTGCCCGTGGCGGTTAGCACGAGCGGGTTGCGGTCGGCATCGGTGCCGGCCAGGGTGGCGGTGTAGCGCTGGCCCAGCACCACGCGCACCACCGCGGGCGCGGCGTCGGAAACGGGCAGGGGCGCGGGCGGAAACGTGCTGCTGAGCACCGGGGCCGCATTGGGGGCCAGCGTAGCCGTGAAGGCCACGCGCAAGGTGTCGCGCTTGGGCAGGCTGCAGCCGTTGTCGGCCACAATCAGGTCGAGCAGGTACACCTTGCCTTTGGTGTCGGCGCAGTCGGGAAAGCAGAGGGTGGCGGTGAGGGTATCGGGCTGGCCGGCCGCGTGCACGGTGCCGCTGCTGCTGGTGGTGAACGTGGGCGCGGGCACCGTGAAATTGACCGGCCGGCTGGTCATGGTCAGCACCGAGTTGGGGTCGGGGTCGGTGTAGCG
>JAYULN010000222.1:0-2098 GCA_043763525.1 Hymenobacter sp. | reverse complement strand
TCAGGGGCAGCCGTTGCTGCAAACGGACCAACTTTCCGCCAAGCAGGTGCCAGCGGTTGGCTGGAAGACAGGCAAATAGTTGCCTTTATGTTGAAAATCAGCTGGTTAACCCGAATCAACTAACTTAAACAGCCTCTAAAAACCCGTGTCACGAAGCTGGAAAACCCGGCCAGCAACGCGGCCTAGGTGCCAGCCTGGCGCTGGCGGACGGCTTCAAAGGTGAGCACGGCGGTAGCGACGCTCACGTTGAGCGAGTCTATGCGGCCCATCATGGGAATGATTAGGGTTTCGTCGCAGGCGGCGCGCATGGCGGGGGTTAGGCCGTCGGCTTCGGTGCCCATCACCAGGGCGGTAGGGCCTCGAAAGTCGTATTCGGTGTAGGGCCGGGCTTCGGGCGCGAGGGCAGCGGCATGGGTACGGATGCCCTTTTCTTTCAGGAAAGCCAGGATATCGGCTACCGGCGCGGCCACGGTGGGCACGGTGAACACGCAGCCGATGCTGGCCCGGATGACGTTGGGATTAAATAAATCGGTGCGCGGGTCGCCGATGAGCACGGCATCGACGGGAGCGGCATCGGCGGTGCGGAGGATGGCCCCGAGGTTGCCGGGCTTCTCCACGGCTTCGAGCACGATGATGAGCGGGTTTTTGGGCAAGTGCAGTCCGGCGAGGGTGCGGGCGGGGGTGCGGAGCACGGCCAACAGACCGTCGGAGCCTTCGCGGTAGGCCACCTTCTCGAAAACAGGGCGGGTGACTTCGAACCATTCGGGAGCGGGTGAAATACCGGCGAAGAGCTGTTGCCAGTCGTGCGGGCCCGTTTCGCCGGCCAGCTCGGGGCAGGTGAAAATAGTGGCGACCGTTACGCCGGCTTCGACGGCAATGGTGAGCTCGCGCAGGCCTTCGACCAGGGTGAGACCCAGGGCGCGGCGCTCGGCCGATTTTTGCTGGAGGCGCAGCAGCTGCTTGATGCGCGGGTTTTGGGGGCTGCTGAGGCGGTCGGAGGGGGCAAATGGCATGGCCGCGAAGATACGGGCGGCGCGGGCAGCTTAACCTTAACCGCAGGGCGGGCGTAGGGCGGGCCAGTACCTTCGCAACCCATGACGTTAAAAACCGACACCAAAATAATTGTAGGCTTTGCCCTGTCCGTGGGCGTGCTGCTGCTCACGGCGGCGGCCTCATTCTGGACCATCCGGGGGCTGAGCCAGCAAACCGACCAGGTGGAACATACCTACCAGGTGATGCAGGAAGTGGAAACCATTACGGCCGTGCTCAAAGATGCCCAGGCGGGCACGCGCGGCTACCTGCTGACGGGCGACACCGTGTACCTACGCCCCTACAGCATGGCCACCGGCCAGCTGCCGGCCAGCCTGGCCCGGGTGCAGGCCCTGACGGCCGATAACCCCGTGCAGCAGCAGCGCCTCGATTCGCTTCGGCAGCTGGTGGAGCAGGAATTTCGCATTCTACGGCCCCTGACGGAGGTGAACAAAGCCATGGATAAGTCGGTGATGCGGACGTTGCTCGACACCGACCGCCAAACCCTGCGCCAGGTGCGGATACTGTACGCCCGTATCAAAAACAACGAGTTGAACCTGCTGGCCCAGCGCAGCGCGTCGCAGGCCTTGTTTGAGAAAGCCACGCCCATTGTGGTATTGATATCGGCGGTGCTGGCGGTGCTGATTGTGGTGTGGCTGGCCCGAAAAATCGTGCAAGAGCTGACCGATAACCGCCGCTTGCAGAACGAGCTGACCGAAATCAATGCTGAAATCAGCCGACGCATTGCCCAAATCAGGGCGCTGGCCGAGCAGGTGGTGCAGGGCGATTACAGCGTGCAAATACCCGATTCGGCCGAAGACAACCTGGGCGGCCTCGCCGCCTCCCTCAACCGCATGACCCGCACGCTGGACCTCAGCTTCAGCGCCCTGCAAAAGCGCAACCAAGAGCTCGACCAGTTTGCCTACGTGGCCTCGCACGACCTGAAAGCCCCCCTGCGCGGCGTAACCACCATCGTGAAATGGATTGAGGACGAGCTGGCGGCCGAAATTTCGCCCCAGCTCCGGACCTACCTCGACCAGATGAAGGGCCGCCTGGGCCGCCTCGAAGA
>JAYULN010000221.1:0-26316 GCA_043763525.1 Hymenobacter sp. | reverse complement strand
TTGCAGATAAAGCAAACCGCCTTAAATGGTACATCGGACCGCGAATCATGCGGCATGTCCAGCCAGGAGGCGAGGGTACGCGGGTCGGCCCGCAATGCCTTTTTAATGCGGATTTTCAGATTCTTCCGCTCGCGTTCGGAGTACACCGAAAGCCAGTCATTGAAGCGATACTTGCGGTGGGTGATGGGAGCGATAAGGATAGCCATTAGAAAAATATTATATTTTGGAACTTTTCCCGGTTCGTGGCACACACCTTGCAAATGGTGGAAATAGTGCTACTTTGTACTGGTTGTCTGATTCCGACAAAACAAACATACGGCTCTTTTGAATCAAAAAATAGGTTCTAAAGAAATAAATTGGAGTATCGCAAAAATCATATTTTAGTATCATGTCAACGATAAATCAAAGAATCAAGGAGTTAATTGATTCTTTGGAACAAAAAATTTCTTTCTTCTCTGCTTCAATTAAGACAAATAGAGCAACGCTCAACAATGTGATAGGTGCTCGTCAGAGTGTGCCCAGCTCGGAGATGGTCGCTGCAATCCTCACCAAGTACCCGCAGGTGCGGGCAGAGTGGCTTTTAAAAGGCACTGGCAGCATGTTTTTCGTTGATGGCCAACAACGGCAGCGGATTGAGCCGGTGGGCGCGTCAATTCATGTGGCCGAGGACGCGGGCGGGTACGAGCTGCCCGACCAGGACCGCGACGACGCAATACCCTTTGTGCCGATTGCGGCCGAGGGCAGCTACTTATCTGGTTTTGCAGACAGTGAGTATGTAGAGCACATGCCAAAATTCTACCTGCCTTTTCTGGGGCTCGGGGCGGGCGTGTTCGCGTTCCAGGTGCGCGGCGATTCGATGTCAGACCGATTCAACAACGGCGACGTGGTGTTTGGCCAGCTCGTGAACCAACATGATGCCCTGCGCTGGGGCGAAGTCTACGTGTTGCTCTGCAATGATGGGTTGGTCGTGAAGGAGCTGCGGCGTGGCCCCGATGAAAAGCACTTCACCCTGAAATCTTACAACGAGCATTTCGACCCCTACGAGGTGCTAAAGACGGAGGTAAGGGCGCTGTACCGCTATCAAGCCAGTATCAGCTTCAACAGCTCAAACCCAAACCGTACCAGCGTTATCAACTTCCTTTCACAGCTCAGCGACCAAATGGCCGCCGTGCAAAACGTCGTCCAGCAACTTCCCCAAGTCAAATGAAAAAAACCTTATTTTTCGCCTTTTTGACCTTAGCGAGTACTACCACTTTCGCTCAGGTCTTAAACGGCCGGGGCACCGACCCATATAGCACAAATGATGAGGCCGAGACATCTCGCGCTGATGCGGAGATATCTGAAGCAGATGCTCAAGCAGAAAAAGAGGCATATCGTACACAAGCCGACCAAGCGGCCCAAGCAGCAGGAGACGAACAACCCAGTGTGCTAAAGGCCCGCCTCGATGCAATAGATGAAGCAAATGCCCAAGCCGCAGCCACTAGTGCTGAACACAAAGCAGCCGCTCAATACCTTATTGATAGCCGTGCTCAGACCGTTTCAGATAGTCTTGCCCAATCCCGCGTTGTGAGTGGTTTTGCAGTGCCTAGCGGCGCGTGGTGGGGTTTTGGAGCGGGTATAATTTTGATTGCTGCTGTCGGGGCAGGTTTTCAAATTGGCCGGAAAAGAGCTAAGGCATGATGAGTCGAATATTGATTTTCTTACTGTTGACAGGCTTTTCAGCCACTGCCCAGGTCCGCAAGCATCCAATTGACCAAACTTGCAGCGAGTGCATTGCCAAAGCCAATTCGCCCGAGCCCGGCGCGGTGCGAGCATGTGAAGCTGCTGCCCTGCGCCAGTGGAACACAGAGCTGGCCCGACTCCTCGCGGCCGACCACCGCACGAACGCGAAGGCAGAGCAGGCCGCCTGGGTGAACCACCGAAATGAGCAGTTAGCCAAGATGAGAAAGAGCTTTGGCGAAGCGGCTAATACGATGGCAGCCGCCGATGAGCTGCGCGACGCACAAATTAACCTCGCTCGTCAACGAGTTGATTATCTGGCTAAAATCTTAGCTAAATCAACCGTAAAAACCTTGTGATTTTCCGACATTTTTCCGACAAATAACCCTCAAAAACCCGTATTTCCAGCCCTGCAAAAGTGCTTTGAATGGCTGGAAATACGGTTTGTATCATTGGTTTGGGGGTTCGAGTCCCGTCTCTGGTACTAAAAACCCCCTTTACAGTGATGTAGAGGGGGTTTTTCATTTGTTGGGGTACAGCATTGGGTACGAGGGCATACAAGTCGGAGCCATACGGGCTACTACCCAATCAAAACTCAATATGTGCTCTATATCTTCGTGCATCAGGGATTTAGTTGCCAGCTTACCCCAGGTAACGGGTCGGAATGCTTTTGGGTGAGCCGGCCCGTTTTATCCTGCTACGTAATCTGGATACGAGCCAAAGCAGCACTTGTCGGCATCAAAGGGTAAAAACTAGAAAATTTCTAAAGCACAGGTGATGCTAGCGGGAAAACCTAGTAGCAGTTGCTGCATAGTTAGCTTAACCTGATTGATGAGCCTTTCCTTTTGAGTCATCATGTGGTCAAAATTCGTCGTGGGTAGATTTAGTCAGAGACGATGAGTTTCGCAATGAGCTACATTTTTTGCGTCGAGTTCGATAATAGGCAGGATGAGAAAAAACGATGGTGAGTGGTGAGGTGAATAAAAGGGATGCCGCTTTGAAGGGTAATACAAATTCTTGGTTCTTCTGAAAGCCAGATGCGGATAGTGACAGCGTGGGCATTCACTGACTAGGAACTGAAGCAAACAAAGTCGAGCAGCAGAAATAGGGAGTGATTTGAGGAATGTTTTACTCAGCCGGATTGAATCATTTGAGTCCGTTATCGAATCGACAGTTTTTGTATTCCAATAAGAAAATACCATATGGAGCCGATTTGTAAGAAGTGCGGAAAAGACTTGTCGGATAAGCGAGCTGGAGCAAAGTTCTGTTCTGAAGCTTGCCGGGTGAATTCTCATAAGAAAGAAATCCGGGCGAAATCGGTGGGTGCTTCAGCAACTGGCAAACGGGATTGGGTACCGTCGCGGCGAGAGAGTGTTGTGAACAAAATCGTGTGGAAGTTCATGGTAGCGCTAGATAAAATAGGCCTTCTGCTGAGCCAAATGGAAACGTCAGTAGCTGTTGAAGAGCTATTGAATCAGGTGGTAGAAGCAGGGCATTTGTGTAATGACGATGCTGTCTGGGATATCGAAGGATTTGATATCGGGCAAAGAATTGATGACCCGGAGGCTTTCGAGAAACGTACCGGACTATCACTGGGTAACGGTAAAAGGCCCATTGAATAACAGGATATGGCAATGGAATGCAACGGGCTGAAAACGTAACCAAGCAACGGGAAATCGGGACAACGGCAACGGTAATTTAGCTTTTAGAGGGTAGCGAGTTATGCAATTGTTACACAATTGCGCGTTCGCCGCCGGCTCACTTAACTCGCCCCACGGGGGCGGTACACGGCACATGGACCAGAAACAATCACCGCGAAAACAGGCCGGCCGCAAGCGTAAACGGGTTCGGGGAGAGCGTAAAAAGAAGGAGGCTGGTGACCTGCTGACCAAATTGGTCGGCGTCCGCCTGACCGAAAATGAGTACCAGGAATTAGCCGGGCAGGCGCAGCTGACACACCTGTTGCTAGGTGCGCAACTGCGGGCAACGTGGCGTGGGACCCCAGCCGGGGAGGGCCCGCCTCGGGCGTGGACCGTGGAGGAGCTGGCGATTTATAAGCAGATGGGTGGCCTAGCCAATAACCTCAACCAACTGGCTCGAAAAAATAACCAGGGGCATCTACCTGCTCAGCAAGCGGAGCAGTTGTTCGAGCAACTGCAAATCTTACTGGATGCGCTGGTGCAGCCGGTATAATAGCATAAAACCATGGTAGCTAAACTAGCTATTGACCTCGGCACGTCTTTTCCGCGGCTGTGCGTTTACGCCATGAACGAGGATAAAGACGCCGAGGTGCTGGCCAGCGCGGGCGTGCGTACGGACTGCCCGGCGCGTATGGCGGCGGACTTTAAGGCACAGGAGCAACTCCGGCCTGGGCTGGGCCGGAGCCTTATGCACGTTGCGCTGGCTTGGCCGAATGAAGAGCAGGACAAGCTGACGAACGAAACCATGACCAAGCTGGTGATGGAGTACCTGAAAGAGACAGGAATCAAAGCAGCCAACACGCAGTGGGCAGTGGTGCGACATTACGACCAGGCCCATCCGCACTGCCACTTGATTATCAATCGGATTGATAATGATGGGGTGACGATTAAGGACACGCATAACTTCCGCGATAGTGCCAAGGCCTGCCGCACGCTGGAAAAAAGGCATGGTCTGATTAACGCCGAGCAGATAGGCGATGAGAAAAAGCAGAAGGAAGCTGCGGCCGGGCAGCTGCATCGGCACGAGGCTGCCAGTGTTCACATTAAAGCGGTCTTGCGGCTTCATCTGCCTGGTGCAACCACTGTTGAGGGGCTCGCCCTGGCATTGGCAGGGGAGGGTATTACGATGCGGAGTATCTACCAGCAACAGAAGCTACAAGGGGTCGTATTTGAGCACGGGGGTGAGCATGTGAAGGGCAGCGCCATTGGTAGGGAGTTTAGTGGTAACAGGCTGAGAGAAACATTGGATGCCCAGGCAGTGACCCAGGCGGCAGTAGAGCGCCAGGAGGCGGTGTTGCCGATGCCGGCACCTGTGGCACAAGTGCGAGTTGCTGTAGCGGATGTGATGGTGCCCGTGGTAGTGCCGGCGGTACCCGTGATATTACCCGTGGCGGCACTGGCGGCGGTACCGCTTTCACCGGTACTCATAGTGACTGGTATTCCACTTCAACAAGGCCGCATTGCGCTGCTGAATACTGACCGAAATCCGGCTGCGGTGCGGGGGGAGCAGGTGCGGGAAGCATTGGTGGCGGCTGGGGCCATAGTCGGGCCAGTGCTGCCGGCAACGGGAGTAGGGAAGGGCGTGCGTCTGATGTATTCGTTTGACCCGTTGGCGGCCGACGTGGCGCAGGTGAACGAAGTGTTAGCACGAGTATCTTGCTCCTCACAGCAGGCCATCTGGGAGCATCCTCACCCATTACACCAGCCCGACCGGCTTGCGCAAACTGCCCTTCCTGCCACGGAATGGCCAGCGCGAGAAGGGCAGTTCGCGCAGGTCCTCATCGTCATTGATGATACCGCCCACACCGGCCAGGGCCGGGCGGAGCGCATTGCCGCTGACCTGCGCCGCGAGGGAGCCTTCGTCGGGCGTATCCAAGCGGACGGGCACGGGTGCGTTGAGATGAGGGTGCATTACCACACGCATACGCCAACCATCGAGTCGCTAAACAGCATTCTTGACCGGGCTAATGCCTCGCCTGGCATTGAGGTGCGCGAGAGCAGCCAGGACCGCAACAGCCGCTACCAGAGGTCAGTGGATTTGGAAATCAACGCCAGAAACCAGGCCGACACCGAATTGGAACGATAATGGCACGCTAAATTATCTGAATAGCCTTGGAAACGGGGCTGACCTGCCGGCAGACGGCATAGGACTGCTGACTCCGAGATGAAGTCTTGGCGCTACAAGGCTTCGTTACCTATCCATTCACTCAGGAAGGCAATGAGCCTGCGCTACTTTCCGCTCTTTAGAAAAGTCCGGGCCTCGCGGGCCTGCTCGGATTTACGCCCGGCTTTAGCCTCGACTACGGTGTAGTAGCGCCGGGCCGTGGCCACGTCTTTCTCGCGCACGGCTATACGGGCCAGGTTGGTGTGGGCGAAGAGATAGAAGCCGCCGCTCGTATCGCCGGTGCTCTCTGAAAAGACGATGCACCGCTGATAGTAGTCCTTGGCCTGGGCTACGTTGCGGTATTGATGTTCCATGAGGTAGCCTAGGAAGTATGCGGCGTAGCGCCCGCTGTTGCCTTCGTAGCCCGGCAAGCCCCGGTTGAGCCCGTTGAGAATGGCCCGGCTGGTGCGCTCGCAGTCGACAAATTCCCCCTGCCCAAACGTCAGAAAGGCGTAGTAGCGCTGGAAGTAGGCATTATCCGGGTACTCCAGCGCCAGCTGCCGCGCGACGGGCAGCGCTTCACCAGACGGGTCTTCCTCGTTGTTCAGGATTCGCATCAAAAACACTTTGGCTTCGACGCTGGTGTAGAAGCCTTGGATAGACACGGTGCGGAGTTGATTCAACCCCAGAACCTTATTTCCCCTAGGGAAGAATAGGAGCACGGGCTTGAGCAGGGGGTAGTGCTCCGGAATCCAGACCGCGTAGTAGCTGAATAGGGCCTGTCCGAAGAGAAACTCTGGGCTCAGACCGTTGGCTTCCTGGCTCTTTTGCAAAAAGTCCAGGGAGCGTTTGCTGCTCACCGTGGCCTTGCGCCAATCGTGGCGCTCGGCGTGCAGCCGGGCCGTGAAGCCGTAGGCAGCGGCCAGAAAAAAGCTGGCCTCGTAATTTTTATCGTCCGCCTTGTACAGCGTGGTGGCCTTGGTGATGGCCGTGTCCAGGTAAGCGTAAAACGTCTTATCGTACTGCGTGGTGGCGAGGGTTGTAGGCAGGATTTTCCACCAGGTGCTCAAGCCCAGCAGGAAGTAGGGCATCGGGTGCTGCGGGTAGCGGCGGCGCAGGGAGCGGAACTGCTTCTCGGCCTTGTCGAACTTGAAGTTGTAGAGGTTGTGCACGGCCCCGTCCAGTTCGGTCTGGATATCGAGGTTCAGCAGTAGCCAGCCCTTTGTGTTGAGGGCTTGAGGCGCGACCGCAACGCTATCGAGCGCCACGGTGGGCATGGGCGGTACCATCCGAGTGGTATCTACCCGTTGCGCCCAGCCAGCCGGAGGCGCGAGTATGAGCAGAAAGGCAACAAGAACGAATTCCTACGTGGGCAGCACCGCGACAACGCTCTACGACATCGACCAGGCGGCCAACCGCCTGGTGCTCCAAAACCCGCCCAACAACGGCGCGCTCAATACGGTCGGCACCCTGGGCGCGAACGCCCGCGACGGCGCGGCCCTCGACATCTACTTCAACCCCACCACCGGGCAAAACGTGGGCTACCTGTCCATCTCCACCTTTTCGCTGGCGACGTTCACCTTCTCGTCGGCCCTGTACATCGTGAACCTGGCCACGGCCGCTACTGCTTCCGTGGGCGCGCTGGGCAACAACACGGCCGAGCAGGTGGTTGATATCGCCATTGCCAACCAAGTCGTGCCGGCCCCCATCGCGGGCCAGCTGGCTTACGCGCTGGCGGGGGCCAACCTGATTGCCTTTGATACGGCCCTGCCCGGCACCATCCGCAGCTCGGTGGGCATCACGGGCTTTGACGCGGCCCAAACGCTGGCGGGCCTGGACGTGCGTCCCCTCAACAACGCGCTCTACGCCCTGGGCTATAACGCCGCAGCGGCAGCCGGAGTCGCCAATACGCAGGTATATTCGCTAAATGCCGTCACGGGCGTGGCGACTGCCGTAGGGCCCGCCGTACGCCTGGAATTGGGGACGGGCAGCATCGGCATGGACTTCAACCCGCTGACCGACCGCCTCCGGGTGGTGGGGGCCAACCGCAACAACTACCGCCTGGACCCCAGCACCGGGGTGGCCGTCGTCAGCGACGGCCGGACCTTCTATGCCGGGAGCGCCACCCCGCCGAGCATCGGGGCGGTGGCCCACACCAACAGCTTCCGGGGTTCGGCGGCCGGCACCACGCTGTATGCCTACGACGAAGCCCGCAACGTGCTCAATACGCAGGGCATCTCTTTTTCGCCCCTCGTCGACGGGCTGCAAACTACCGTCGGGGCCTCGGGCATTAGCGTGAACGCCACGGCTCCTACCGTCGACCTCGACATTTACAGCTCCGGCGTAGGCGTGAACCTGGCCTATGTGGTCGCCAACACCGGCAGCTCGGCCGCAACCGCGCTCTACACCGTCAACCTGAACACCGGCGCGGCCACGCTGGTGGGTTCCATCGGTTCGGGCCTAGCGGCTCGCGACATCGCGGTGGCCGCAGCCACGGGCGTGGTCGCCGGCACCCGCGACCAGCAGGCGCAGGCTGTGGGCCTCGGCCTCAGCCCCAATCCGTTCGCGGACGCGACGCAGATACACTTCGAGCTGAGCCGCGCCACGGAAGTCGAGGTACGCATCACCGATGCCCTGGGCCGCCACGTCGCCACCCTAAAGCCGGGCCGGCTGGGCACCGGCACCCACACCCTGCCCTGGAACGGGGCCAGCCAGCGGCGCGGGCTATATTTTTTCTGCCTGAAGTTTGATGGGCAGCCCGTTGGTACTCGCCGGGGCGTGCTCCAGTAAGGCGTTCGGTGAGGACAATCTGAAACGACCGTTGACGAAAACACGCTTCTGTTTTCGTCAACGGTCGTTAAGCATTTGGCGCGGGGTTACGTGACCTCCGCTGAGACTACGACCCAGGTAAAGAACTGGACCGTGCGAGATAGCGCCATGAACGGGAGGGAGCTGGCAAGCCACAACTCATCACCCGGCCCGCTATCCACTCGTTGCGAAGTTGGGTCCGGGGCTTGCCCCCGCCCGTTGTTGGTACCGTTGTGCAACGGTTCCGTTCAACCGAAGGTCAGCGGAGCTAACGACGGGCGGGGGCGAGTCCCGCATCCTAGCTGCCTTTCTCGCCCTTCCCTTCGTGACGAATATCACGCAGCGTCAATGGCCTGATTAAAAAAGATGTCCACGTCCACTCAAGTTCGGACAAAACAGTCTGTCTGGGGCAAGTAGGGCAATAAGAAAATATAATATTTTTTGCCGCCATACTTGGAAATTAGCTCCTGCGTTGTACCATTGTCCCAGTTAACGTTGCCGGGCGGGACCCTTTCCGTCTGGTTTGTTCTTCTCTGCTAACGGTGGGCCGGTGGAGGCCTGCCGACGATACGAATGCCGGCTGCGGCACGCGGGGTTTGCCCGGTGTTCCCAGCGAGTTTGCCCGCCCGTGGCGCAGCTTCCACCTGCCCCACGGCCGCGGTTTTTCGGGTTCACAATTAGCATTCTACCCATGCCGGTTTCCGCGTATTACGCCGCTGCTGCCCCACACCTGTGCACCGCCCAGGCGGCCGTGACCCGCCACGTGGCGGCGTCGGGGAGCTGGCAGGTGAGCGATATTATCGACGGCGACGGCCACCAATACGTGGACCTGGTGATGGAAGGGGGAGGGGTGCTGGGCATTGCCCTCGCGGGCTACGTGCATGTGCTCGAACAGCTGGGGGTGCGCTTTTTGCAGCTGGGCGGGACCTCGGCCGGCTCCATCAATGCCCTGCTCATGGCGGCGGCCGGCCCCGTGCAGGTGGCCAAAACCGACTGGCTGCTGGAGCGGCTCAGCGCGCAGAATTTACAGGACTTTGTGGACGGCGACGACGATGCGCGCGATTTCGTGCGGGTGCTCGTGGCCAATGGCCGGCTGTTGCAATACTTTTGGAAAGGCGCGCAGGTCCTCGATAACTTCAAAGAAGATTTTGGCCTGAACCCCGGCGAGGTGTTTCACGAGTGGCTGCGCCGGCTGCTCAACGAGCAGGGCATCCGCACGGTCCGCGACCTGAACCAGCTCCGCACGCTGACCGCGACCGATGGCCTGCGGCGACGGGATGGCTCCGTGTACGCCCCCGACCACCCCATTCGCCTGGCGCTGGTCACGGCCGACATCACGACCGAATCCAAGGTCATTTTCCCCGAGATGGCCAGCCTGTACTACCAGGCCCCCGACGACGTGCATCCGGCCGATTTCGTGCGGGCCTCAATGGCCATTCCCGGGTTTTTCACGCCCTTCCGGGTCTATGACCTGCCGCAGGCCGGCGCGACCAGCAGTCCCGAATGGGAGGCCACTACCGGCTACCGGGGCCCGGTGCCGGCCGAGGTCCTGTTCATTGACGGGGGCATCCTCTCCAACTTCCCCATCGACCTGTTTCATAAGCATTTCAAGGTGCCGGCCTGCCCCACCTTCGGCATCAAGCTAGGCCTGAGCCGCACCAGCGCCAATCGTACCGGGAAGTTCACCCAGCTGCTGGGCAACATCTTCGACACCACGCGGCACGGGCACGATTACGACTTCATCGCCCGCAACCCCGACTTCCGCCACCTGGTGAGCTACGCCGACACCGAACGCTTCAACTGGCTGGATTTCGGGCTGAACGAGGCCACCAAACAGGCCCTGTTTGCCGAGGGAGCTCGGGCCGCCGCCGGCTTCGTCGAGCACTTCGATTGGGCGGGTTACCAGGAAGTGCGCCGCCAGCTGATAACCGCCTACCAGGCTACCGACGCTGTGCGGTCCAGCGCGGTCATCACCTAGGCCCAGCCAAGATTACCAATCACCTTCTCCACGCTTCCACCGTTCTTTATTCTCCCCGCATGGCCACTCAGTATCAGGTTATCCCCCTGGAAGCCAACCTACGTTCGCAGCCGCTGCTGGTGCCCAGAACCATTCTGGCGCGGCTGCGGCAAGGGCAGCTGGTAGCGGAGCTACTCACTGCGCCGCCCGTCGGCTGGCGGCGGGTGCGGGCCGACCTGCAAGGCACGCCGGTGGAAGGCTACGTGAAGGCGTTTCTGCTGAAAAAAAGTAGCTTCCCCACCGGTGTCACCCCCGCCATCGGTGCTACCCAATATCCCTGAAGCCAGCCTGCGCAGCCCCGACCCGGTGCGCCGCAACCAAAAGGGCGACGGGGCGCGGGTGTACGACCTGACCGAGCCCAACCAGCCCGGCCGCCCCGGCCCTACCCCCACCGACCGGGCCCAGCAGCTCGGAGCCATCTTGGCCTACCTGGGGGTGAGCCACTCGGCGCGCTACGCCGCCGGGGCCGGCAAAACCTACTGCAACATCTACGCCCACGACTACGCCCACCTGGCCGGCACCTACGTGCCGCGGGTGTGGTGGACGCGCAAGGCCCTGGTGGCGCTGGCGGCGGGCCAGGCCGTGCACCCGGCCTACGGCACCACCGTGCAGGAGCTGAACGCCAACAGCCTCTACAACTGGTTCGAGGAGTTCGGCCCCGACTTCGGCTGGCGGCGTTCGGTGGACCTGACCGAGGTACAGAACGCGGCCAACACCGGCCAGGTCTGCATCATCAGCGGGCAGCGCAAGGACCTGAACACGGCCGGCCACATCTGCGCCGTGGTGCCCGAAACCGCCCAGCACCGCGCCGGCCGGCAAGGCGAGCGCGTGACCCTGCCACTAATGAGCCAGGCCGGAGCCCGCAACTTCGAGTACGGCGGCCAGGTGTGGTGGACGGGCACGCAGTTTGGGCGGTTCGGGTTCTGGATTCATGCATAGGTTCAAACCATGGCCTATTGAGTTGCAACCATGTAGTTTATATGGTAATTCAACAGTTTTGCATGAAACAGTATTCTTTTTTTGGAGCAAATACATAAAACATATATAAATGGCTTGGGACTCACTTTCACAACGGTTAGCCACGCTACCACTCATTCTAGCAGGGCCGGTACTACGTCGTACTGAAGCAACGTCTGTCACAGTGTGGTTAGCACTGAAGAAAGCAGGACGGGTAACTTTAACAATCTATCAGGGTGGGATGGGCTCACAGGGCTCTGTAGGTACTGCTATGTTTTCAGGTGAGCTGTCGACTGTCCAACTTGGCGAGAATTTACATGTTGTGGCCGTAACGGCAGAAACTACTCTTAATGGTCTTTTCTTAGTGCCGGGCATTATTTACAGTTACGACCTTGAATTCAATGATTTTGCAGGGTTTAATTCGTTTGACCCCATCACACTGGCAAGTTCCAATATTTATAGTTTTGATGGCATTCTGGACGAAATTGTTTATGGAAATTATTTACGTCCAACATTCGCTTTACCTCCTGCCGATATAAATAATCTCCACATATTGCACGGGTCCTGTCGTAAACCACATGGTGGAACAGGTGAGCCTGATGCGCTACCCTATGCTGATGATATTATCGAGATTCATCATGCTGATGCCAACGCACGTCCGCATCAATTTTACCATACGGGTGACCAAATATATGCCGATGATGTGGCCAGTGTATTACTCTACATGTTGGATGATGCTGGCAAGAATTTGTTTGGCTGGGTAGAACCACTCTCGCCATTGTCGCCAGATTTGGCTTTCGTGCAGGATAGCACTAACCAATCTCTGCCGCAAGACCCACAATTTGTTATAAATGAGGATGGTACAAGTAATAAGTACAGTATCCAGCCTGGTCAGCGCTTGAAAGTGGTGCAAGATATTGGTGGATTTTCAGTCGATGTTGCTGGTCCAAGCCATCTGATTAGATTTGCTGAGTATAGTGCCATGTATTTATTTGTATGGTCAGATGTTTTATGGCCAGTTGTTCCTAGCCAGGCGACGGCAACTTATTACTATCCGACTTTCAAACAAGTATTGCCTTTGGCCGACGAAAAGACCCATTACAAAGGAAACAATGTAATACAGGGTGATAGCAACGATAAATCACAATTCGATACAGAGCTTAATTACATCCTAAGTTTTCGCAGGGGGCTAAAAAAAGTCCGCCGTGTTTTGGCCAACGTGCCATCTTACATGATGTGTGACGACCACGAGGTAACGGACGACTGGTTTATTAGTAGTAGGTGGTGTAACCGAGTTTACGCCAGTCCGCTCGGTAAGCGTATCGTTCAAAATGGCCTTTCAGCGTTTGCTGTCTTTCAAGCGTGGGGTAATAAACCCGAAGATTTTAAAGATGTGCATAGGAAACCCGAAAGCTTGCTTTTAGGCTGGCTCTCTACTATAGCATCCGAACGGGGAGCAGACCCTAACACATGGGTCTCTGCGCAAAATAGAGTGCTTCCGGCGCGAAGGCTTAATAGGAATACGCAGGGAATCACTGCCAAAGTGCAGGGTAATGTAAAGGGGCGGTTAACAACTGAACTAGTTGTGGACGGGGTATTAGACTATAGCTTTTTTATCCTGTTCGATAATTTTGCCTTACTAGCAATTAACAGCCGTACCGAACGAGGATTAGTTGAGAATCCGAAGCCACGCTTAGGTCCCGCTTTGTTGCACCCCGATGCCCTGACCCGCCAAGTGAAGAACCAGGTTCAAAACCTGCCAAGCAGCGTAGAGATTACGCTCGTTATCTGCCCAGCACCCGTATTCGGTCATGGAATAGTAGAGGGATTTTTACAAACAAAAATACTTCGCGACTTTGATAATCGCATGGCTACCGCTCCCACTCTTGTCTTACCAGTGGTTGTCCCTACGGCCTCACCTTATCTGCCTATGGGACCACTTTTATTCTCGCTCAAGTCTGTTTCCCTTGCTTCGGAGACAAGTCTGAACATTGATGAGAGCAGTGACCGCGAAGGTTGGTCGTTCAACCAGGAATGCATGGAAAGCTTGTTGAAAGAGCTTTCTGTTTGTAAGAAAGTTGTTTTATTCTCTGGCGACGTGCATTACGGCTTCTCCCCCATGGTGGATTACTATCGCCGTCCCGACCCAGCGACACCCGGATATCCGGAGCGGGCCTCTTTTACGCAACTAGTTTGCAGTTCCATGAAAAATTCTGATGCTAAGACATATTCTACGGGAAATGCAGGTTCGGTTGAATTAGATGAAAAAGTATTGCATTATGCCGGCTGGGATAGACCCGGCTTGCATAATTATAAATTGAAAACCTCAAACCTTGGGGTACAACTTGACCCACCAAATACTCCTTACGAAGACAATTTTCACTTTGTGGAATTAGAAATTATTGCGCCCGAACTGCAAATCGTAGACCCAGTAAATGACGCGCCGCAATGGACCTATAACGTAAGGTTTGCAAAGGATAATCGTTCGATTAGCGAACGGTTTGATTACGATGGCTCCGACCTACAACCAGAATACACCCCACCGAGTAGTACCATTGGCCGCTACATATACAACATGGGTCTAATCGCGAGAAGCAGACTGTTAGGTCAGAACATAGCCGTGGGTTACACTCAGATTGGGCAAGTCAAATTTGATTTAAACCAAAATCAGATATACCATAATTTTTGGTTTAAAGTACCTGCTCAATCTGATACCGCTAAGCCTGGACCTATCACTAAGCACACGCTGAACATCTCATAAGTAAAACTTTCCCCATTTCTAAAGTGCTTATTACCCTATTGATAACCGAAACTACAGCAATGTCATTCGGTTTATTGCTACTGTCCGTCCCCGTGCTGGGAGTATATATTTTACTATTGAAACTTTCGACAAGCAAGTCATATTTCATGCGAATAGTGAGTCTTGTCTTATCCTGTTGCATTGCAGTAGTTGGTTATCTTTTATTGTTTGATATTGGTTTTATTTATTTTTTTATATCATGTATTCCATTCTTAACAGGAATATACTTTGTCGCATTCTTTCGCAAGGATTCGCTGTATAAATAACATCCTGCTGGCTCGCCTCCCCCATTTTACTGCTTATGAAGAAGAATCTGCAACAGCTAATATTTCGAAGCATCCTTGATGTTTTTCGTCCATTAGCCTTTTTCGCTACGGACGAAGAAAGCGCCAAACTATTCTTTAAAGACCTAGGGTGGGATATTGAAGAGCTAATGGACGGCGGTTTGGCACCTTTGCTGGAAATCTTTGGGGCCGTAAGCCAAAGCATTAGTCAAGCTGAAACAGTAATGGAAATAGGTACGGCAGGGAGCATAGCCAGCTTTGCTTCAATTCGTAGCTCCCTTGAGGCGACCAGTTCACTTGTTGATTCGGTTCAACAGCTGACTACTTTGCCTTTTGGAGGCGACACAGCCGGAAAATTCTACGCTGACGTATTGCAGAAATTGCTTGCCATTTATCTTCTTAATAATGCACAAAGCTTCTATTCACTGTGTGCAGTAGCCGGAGTAATCGAACCTGATACTGTAAGTATTGAAAAAAATGGAAAGCTCGTTAAATGCATAAGTCGTGTACCGGTTTTTTCATTTGCCAAGTTGATAGCCTTCTTAAAGGCTCCAACGCAACAGTTCGCTGGAGAATATTGGCCTAATGGTGATAGCGAATTTGCAACGATACAGACCACCAACGAAGTTGCTCAAAGGTTGCTGCCTCGAATGGTTAGTCTATTCAATGCACTCGGCATTCCAGCTTCTCCAGGTGGCAGCAGTTCACCCACGCCTTTCTCAACTACTGACAACGTCGTGCTTGAAGGCTCCATGAACATCGCTAAATCTATTAGAGTACCTGGCATCGGCGAGTT
The DNA here is from genome assembly GCA_043763525.1 of Hymenobacter sp. Lineage (GTDB taxonomy): Bacteria > Bacteroidota > Bacteroidia > Cytophagales > Hymenobacteraceae > Hymenobacter. The sequence continues at coordinate 11,131 of JAYULN010000221.1, read as the reverse complement.
GGAACTAGGTTGCGGAGCAGGGTTGCTACCTATTACAGATGGCGGTCCTGGTATTTACTTGGCTCCTTACGGTGCAGCAAACATACAGGCATATGTAAATAACTGGTTGATTCAATTGCAATTATCAGCCGAAATAGAAGGGATTGCCTTCAAAAAAGATTCTGTTCAGATTATAAGTGCTGGCACCCTAAGTGAGGGTATTATAGCAATAAAAACCAGTTCATTAACAAACGACAATCAATTATTAGGTAACCAAACGGGTACTAGCTTACAACTAGGTAGTGTCGAGGTAGGCATAGATTTAGGCTTCACTGCTACCTCTCACACAATTAATGCCTATGTCAACCTAGCTGATTCTATACTTGCCATCCACCCAGATGAAGGGGATAGTTTTTTAAAGAAAATAGTTCCCGCCGAAGGCATTGATGTCAAATTCAACGCACTATTTGGCTGGTCAAATACCAAAGGCCTGTATTTTGGAGGCAGAGTAGGATTAAAAAACACCATACAGGTCAACGGAAAAGGAGCCAATAACTTTCTCAAAATTACCTCAATTGATACTGCGCTGCTGCTTACAGACAAGCTTGCCGTTAGGGTAGCAATTTCAGGAAATGTGACTTTAGGACCCGTCAAGGTAATGGTGGGCGAAACGGGCATACAAATGAGTCTGGCTTCAGTCTCAGCAGGAGGGAATGCCGGACCGTTTGACATTAGCTTAGGCTTCGTAGCTCCGACAAGCTTTGGCATCGAAGTCAACTCCGATACTCTCTCTGGAGGCGGCTATTTATTCCTTGACCCAGCTCACCACCAATATGCTGGAGTCGCCAACCTCAAACTCAAGACTGCCACTCAGGAAATCAACCTCAATGCTCTGGGCCTGCTGCAGACCGAACTACCCGGCAACCCCGATGCGTACTCGCTGCTGCTGCTTATTACAGCCACCTTCAACCCCATTCAGCTCGGACTAGGCTTTACCCTCAACGGCATTGGTGGCCTGCTGGGCGTGAACCGCGCCACCGACACCGACTACCTGCGCGGCCTGGTGCGGGGCGGCCACCTCGACCAGCTGCTGTTTCCGGCCAACGTGCTCGACAACCCGGCCGCGGCCCTGGCCCTGGTCGATGCGGCCTTTCCCGCCACGGAGGGCCGCTACGTGATTGGCCTGCTGGCCCGTCTGGGCTGGGGCACGCCCACGTCCCTCATCACGCTCGACGTGGCTTTGCTCATCGAGCTGCCCTCGCCCGTGCGAATCGCCATTTTGGGGGTGCTGGAGGCCACCTTGCCCACCAAAGACCGGGACCTGCTCAAGCTGCGGGCCGATTTCCTGGGCACCGTCGACTTCGGCTCGAAGCGGGCGGCTTTCGATGCCACGCTCAGCGATTCGCACATCCTGGCCTTTGCCCTGACGGGCGACCTGGCCTTTCGCTTCTACCAGGGCAACAACCCCTTGTTTGTCATCACGGCGGGCGGCTTCCACCCGGCGTTTCAGCCGCCGGCGGGCGCGGGCCTCGCGGGGCTGCGCCGGCTCACACTGTCGTTGTCGCGCGGCGACGACCTGCGCGTGCGGCTCACCAGCTACTTTGCCGTCACGTCCAACACGGTGCAGTTTGGCAGCCACCTGGAGCTGTACTACCGCATTGCCCGGGGCCTGCACGTGGAAGGCTACTTCGGCTTCGACGTGCTGTTCCAGTTCAACCCCTTCCACGTGCAGGCCCACGTGGAGGCGGGGGTGGCCATCAAATACGGCAGCCGCGAATTGCTGAGCCTGCACCTCTCGCTCGACGTGACCGGCCCCGGCCCGTGGCACCTGTGGGGCAGCGCCAGCTTCAAGGTCTGGTTTGTGCGCATCCACGTCGACGTGGATGCCTACATCGGCAGCGGCCAACAGCAGCCCGCGCTGCCAGCCACCGATGTTGAAACCCTGCTGGTCGCGGCCCTGAACGCGGCGGCCAGCTGGGAAGTGGAAGCCCCCAAAACGGCGCTGCCTGGCGGCGTGGTGCTGCGCCCGGTGGGCGCTACCACGGCCGCCCCGTTCCTCCTCGACCCGCGCGGGGCGCTGGTACTGCGCCAGCGTGTGGTGCCGCTGGGCGTGGCGCTCGGCAAGTACGGGGCCGGCCCGATTGCCCCCACCACGGGCCGGCGCTTCGACCTCACGGCGCTGGTGGTGGGCGGCACCCCGCATCCGGTGGCGACCGACAAGGCCGTGGAAACGGTGCGCGATTTCTTCGCCCCCGACCAGTTCCAGCAGCTCACCGATGCCGAGAAGCTGTCGCTGCCCTCGTTCCAGGTGCTGCCGTGCGGCTTGCGTCTGGCCAGCATGGCCGGGTTGAAGGCCGACAACAGAGCCACGCTTCGGGTGGTGGAGTACGAGCACAAAATCATTAGCGGCGCGAGCGGAGGGGCGACGCTCCCCCGCCCGCCCAAAATGAGCGCTAGGGGCTACCAACAACTCGTGCGCGGCGGGACGCTCGGGCAGGAGGTAGACGCTGCGCGGCCCTCTGCCCGGGCCCCCCAGCCGCTGAACTGGGCCGAGGATACCTACGTGGTAGTGTACGCCGCCACGCTAGAAGTGTACGACCCTGCCGGCCACGCTCGCTTCGCCACGCAGGTAGAAGCCGAGCAGTACCGGCAGGAACTGGTGGCGGCTACGCCGGCTCTGGCCGGGGAGGTGCTGGTGGTGCCGGCGTACCAGTTAGAACTGGCGTAGGCTGTTGGAGGCTATTAAGAATACGTTCAAACAATTTTCGTAACAAAGCTCATGCCCACGGTTTTTCTAGCGTCTTTTTTTTCGGGGGGGTATAATTATACTCCAGACCCTCAGAATCCTGGGGTTTACGACGAGACATATGATAGAACGAATTACTACTGGAACACCGACACCAAAGAAGTAGAGACAACGGGTCCGTTTCCAGAAAATTATTCTTTAGGGTATTCCGGTGCGATAGGCCCTACACCAGAGTACAAGCCAAGCAATGAGTTGGTAGACCGTTACACCATACCCAATGCCCCTTCTGACCCAGGATATATTGCAGGAGAAGAAGGACGGACATTTCGCCTTTATCATAATGGTAATGGAGGCGTTCGTTACGAGGAGGAAAATGTTTTAAAGATTGATTCCATCCGTGTGACCGACGCTTTGCCGGACAACACTGAGGGCAAAGTAGAAATTATTGTTGTCTCACTGTTCGATAGTCCGATTACTGCAATGGTAAGCGGGCAGTGGACGCACACCAGCGATGGAGTAGTAGGACCGGTTCCCTCAGCCATTTTTGTGAATCATAATTATGATGCTCAACCAACCAATAGGCTTAGCTATCGCTTTGAGGATTTAGTAGAAGGAGCTTATACGCTCTCATTATTGGTTGCTGATGGTCAGCCTGTGCTTACGGCGACATTCACAATTAAAAAACAAACGGCACCAGTCCAAACCTGTGACCTTGCATTCGGACCCATCATACCTAAAGCTCCGGCTCTTGGGCAAGCCACTGGCACCCTTGAGGTGCATACAACCGGTGGCTGGGGAGAAATTGAAATTTCGCTTTTACAGGATGGTCTTGCGGTGATTCCCCCTGTTCGTCCAGTCCGCTATCAAAAAAGCGCGGGATTTGGGATTTTGGTTGGATTAACATCCGGGCTGTATTCGTTGGTAGCCAAAGTAGTAGGAGCATCTCCCCCTTGCGTAATCTCTATTCCAGAAGTCAGCATCCCGCTACCCGACCTTGAAATCGGCGACCAGTTGACCTTCCTGCCTTGGGTGCAGCCCTCGTTGGGTTACGCCGCGCTCGTGCAACAACCGCCGCAATCAGCCGCCACCCTGCGCCCGACTATGACGCTAAGCGCGCGGCTGGCGGTGGATGGCAACACACAAAATCCACAAACCGTCGCCTCTACTCTGGCCGAGATTTACGGACCCGGCGACGTGCTGGGCATCAACCAGCGGGCCATCCTGGCCACGGTTCCTGCCCCGGATGCCACTGGCTATTCGCCGCTACTGCTAGCCGCCATTGACTTCAAAGAAGAAGATTTGCCTTGGCGCTACAGCATGCTCACGGCTCCGGCGGTAGCTGCCGTTGCGGCTACCCCGACCGCCGCCGCCACTGCTGCTATTGCCGCCGCGCCGCTGCCCTGGTGCATGCTGCTGGTGCTGCGCGCCGACGAATTCGAGGCGCTGCCCCTGGCGGGCCAGCCCTTGCCCAGCATCAAGGTAAAAGCCAGCGCCACGGCCGCGACGCACGTGTATCCCAGTCCCCTCCCGGAGCAGCAGAAGCTGTGGGCCCATGTGCAGGCGAATGCCAGCCTGGGAACCCCCGGCACGCCGGCCAGTGGCACCACTGCGGCGGTGCCCTACGCTCCTCCGACCCCAACTAAAATTAATGAATTTCTAAACATCACCCTGGCCCGGCAGCCTGACCTGGCGTACTCCCGGGTGCTGTGCCCCCGGCGGCTGGAGGCCGATACGGCCTACCAGGCCTTTTTGGTGCCGGCACTCGAAGCCGGCCGGCTGGCCGGGCTGGGGCTGCCTTTCGACGCAACCCACGTGCGGAAATCGGCCATTCCAGATACGACAGCCGCCACCAACACGTCGTTTCCGGTATACTTCCAGTGGAAGTTTTCGACCGGCAGCGAGGACGACTTCGAGTCGCTGGTAACGCAGCTGCACCCGGCCAACGGAGCCACCAGCGCCGCCATCGCTCCCGGCCTGGGCGTGCGCATAGGAACCACTGACTACGTGCTGCCCATGCCGGCGCTGCTCGTGGATGCCAACGCTCCCCTTGCCCCCGCCACCGCGGCCGCCCAAGAGTTGGCCGTGGCCCAGTACCTGCACACCCAGCTCGCACCCGGCCGCCGGGTGGGGTCCCGCCCCGTCGTAACCCCGCCGTTGTACGGCCGGGCGTACATGGTCACGCCCAATTTGCTGGCACCGACAGTGGCCGTGGCCAACAGCTGGAAGCACACCCTCAACCTCGACCCACGCTACCGGGCGCTGGCCGCCCTCGGAGCTCAGGTAGTGCAGGACAACCAGGAAGAGTACGTGCGCCGGGCCTGGGAACAGGTGCAGGACATTCTGCTGGCCAACGACAAGCTGCGCGGGGCCCAGTATGGCCTGCGCACCACCACCGGCCTGCGCGACCAGCACCTGCCCCTGGAAAGCGCGGGTAGTGCGGCAGCCGGCGGCACCGGGAGCCGGGTGACGGCTCCGGTTGCTGCCAAGGGTACCAGTAGCCGGGCCGCGATTACCACGGCCGCGGCGGCTCCCGCCGCCACCTCCGGGCCCGGTATGGCCGATTATGGGCTGCACCTGACGGGCCTGGCCCTGAGCCGGGTGCGGGTGAGTGCCGCCACCGCGGCCGCCACCGTCGACGCCGCGGCCGCGGCCAACCCGCTGGCCCCGCCGCCGGTCGAGGTGAGGGTGACGGTGCGCGAGGCCATCCGGCGCAGCAGTACGCCGCTGGCCGCGTTCAGCCCCACGTTCCGGCGCATCATGAAACCGTTTGGCAACTACCAGGTGGCGGAAGCCGGCCGGCCGCTGCGCCCCACGCAGCCGGCCCCGGCCGTGGCATCGGGCGATTTGCGGCAGGCGGGCACCAGTCTGGCTCAGCGCGATGCGGTTCTCCGCCAACTGGTGGGGGGCCAGCTCACGGCCGCCCCGGAGCGGGCCGAGCAGGTGCGGGCCTACCAGTTTCTGGATGACAAAGTAGACGTGCTGTTGGCCAGCGGCCGGTTGCTGCAAGCGCCGGCAATTACCGACCCCGAGGCTAACGGACGCTTTGGCCAGGCCTTTGCGGGCTTCCGCTCCCGCGACTCAACCGTGCCGCTAACCAAGGAAAACGCCGTTCATTTCCACAAGCCGCAGTACGTGCGCCCGGCCTTGCCGCTGGAAGCCATCAAGGCTGACGTAGTGGTGGGCACCGAGCCCGGCCCCGTGTTTACGGTGCGAATCAAGCAAGCCTCGCCAGTCGTGAGTACGCCGCCCGTTGTGGCAGCCGGCGACTACGATGCTCCGGATTTCAACGCCAACGACTTTTTCGTGGATGGCTTTGGCGAGCCGGGCGCACCCATGCCCGGCGACTGGCGCGCCGCAGACTTCGTGGCCAGCGACTTCCAGGTGGATGACTACCTGCCCCCCGCCACCCCTGCGCCAGCCCCGGCTCCTGCTGCGTTTGCCCGGGGCACACTGGCAGCCACCACGCCGGCTGTTCCGGCCGCACCAGCCGGGTTGCCCGTCATCAAGCAAGCCAAAGTGACGCCCGTGTTCAAGGAGCCAATGGGGGAGGCCCTGCGGCTGCGGCACCCCGAGCTGTTCGTGCCCGGGCTGGGCACTTTTCCGGCCGGGGGCGTGGCGGTGCTCGACGTGAACCGGGCGTTTCTGGAAGCCTACATGGTGGGCCTCAACCACGCGCTGGGGTCGGAGCTGCTCTGGCGCGGCTTTCCGGTGGACGTGCGCGGCACGTTCTTTCAGCAGTTCTGGGACGTACGCGAGCACTTCAACACCACGCTCGCCCCCGGCCAGGTACCCAGTGCGGCCGAGGAAGCGGCCATGCTCGACATCAAGCCCCTCGACCAGTGGATTGGCCGGGCGTTGGGCAGTAATGCACCCGACCCCACCGTCGTCACGCCGCCTGGTCAGCCCATCCCGCCCGCCCGCGTGGCCAACCCGCTGCGCATGGCGGTGCGCTCGGAGCTGCTGCGCCGCTACCCCAACCTGGTGCTGGCCTTGCAGCTAAAAACCGAGACCACGGCCGACCCGGCCCTCATGCTGCATCCCTTACAGCGCCTTTCGGTGGGCCAGGATATGGTCGTTGTTACCTTCGACGTGGACCAAGCCACGGCCGAGCTGCAACGCAACCTCGTGCTGATGGAACGGCCCGGCCAGCCCAAGTTCGGCCTGGACGAAACCGCCCCACCCGCCGACCAGCCCACTACGCCGCAGGGCCCGGTCAGTAACCCGTTGAGCTGGAACGACTTTTCGTGGCAATACCTGGGCACCCTGCCCGGCGAAGTCGTGACCATCGCCGCTACCGGCCGGCCTCACGCTACGGCCGAGCCGCGCGAGGTCGTCTACCTCACCGATAGCGCCACGGTGGCCTACGCCTTGTTTCAGGAGCCGATAATGGCTGCCATTCCGCTGAGTGATTTGGTGGACTAGCTCTTCCATCTGCTGCCCGCTTTCCTTTCCCTAACCCGCTTCTCTCGCCGCCCGGCTTGCCATGTCCGTACCTACCCTTCCCGCGCTGCCCGGCAGCCTCGATGCCCATTTCCCCGTGCTACTGCTGCCTGTAATCGTGCAGGTGAAATTCGTGGAGCCCACGCCCGGCGCGTACGAGCTGCGCGTGCGCATCTACCCCGACCAACTGGCCATCAGCACCCACGAGGCCGCCCTGACCCAAGCCGAGCAAGATGCCGGTGACCAGTATTGGACCCTGGCACCCGCTGCCGCCACCGCTACCGGCCTGCACAACCTCGACCACTGGCGGGCGCTGGTGGCCCGCTTCGGGGTGCCCCGTTCGCAGTGGATACTACGCCAGACCGTGCCGGCCGGCTACCGCAACCAGGTACCCAACCTGCCCGTGGAGCCCATTCCCCCCGTGGCCGAAACCCGGTGGACCCGCGCGGCCGTAGCACGGGGCCTGCCGCACCATTTTTCGGTGTTGCTCTATTCCAAGGCGTCCACGCTGAGCGAGGTGGCCGACGGGCCGGTGAAAAGCCTGCTCTACGCTGCCCCCCGGATATACGATGCCCAGGCCGTACCCCGGCCCACCACCGAATTTTTACGATTGGCCAAGGCGGTGGAAGGCATCCCACTGGCCCGGCAAGCGCTGCCGGTGGGGCTGAACCCGCAGGTAGTGCCTGACCCGGCCGGCATCGGCGGAGTGGACGCGGGCAATAAATGGACCGTGGACTTCGACGAGGCAGTAGCCAAGGGCATGGCCGTGCGCGTGCCCCTGTCCCAGGCCGAGTACGAGCAGGGCTTTGCCCGCCTGGTGGTGCTGGGCGTGCGGGCCGATGGGGCCGCCGCCGGCCAGCGGGAGTTGGCTACCCTGCTCAGCGACCACTGCTACACCGACGGCTTCCAGCTGGTGCCGCAGGGCACGCCCACTAACAACACCGACACCGTAGCCGCTGGCTCCAGTTCGCGCGAGCGCACCGATGCCGATACCTCGTTCGACCTGTTAGCGCAGCCGGCCGGCTTCGCGGCGACCACTCCCTGGCTCACGCGCCCCGACGGCCAGCACCTGGCCAGTGCCCTGGGCCTGGCCGACGGGACCGTGCCGCCCCTGGCCGGGGCCGGAGGCAGCGATGCCCGGGAGGCCCAGGCCCTGAACCGCGCCCTGTGGCCGGCTACCTACGGCTATTTTCTGGAGGAGATGCTCCGGCCCCTGCTCTCGCCCGCAGCGTTGGCCTGGACGCGCACGTTCTTCGAAACCTACGTGCTGGCGCGGGGCGTGGCCCCGGCCGTACGGGTGGGCACGCAGCCCTACGGCGTGCTGCCCACCACCCGGTTTTCGGCCTGGGAGGTGAACCCCGGCCCCGGCAGCACCTACGCCACGCAACTGCAAAGCATAATGGCCCAGTTCGACACCGTCTGGACCGAACGGCTGAATCCGCAAAAAGACCTGTATCCGAATCGGTTGGGGACTGGCAGCGCCGCTGCCAGCCTTCCAGGTCCACTGTCTGACCGAACTAACCTGCTCACAACGCTGGGCCTCGATGCTACTTCGACGGAATACTACCAGCGCTACCTCATCGGCCCCATTATGGCCGAGGCGTTGAACGTTGATGCGCAGGCGGGTGGCACCGGCACCCCCGAGCAAATATGGGCCGACGCGGCCCGCGCCAACGGCCACTACGACCCCACGCAAAACCCGCTCTACCAGGAATTTGCCCGGTTGTTGGACCCAGCCAACGCAGCCGGATTGCAAAGTACGGCCGGCGGCTCAACGGCCGCACCGCCCATTTTCGGCTACGCCTTTCAGAGCACGTTCATGAAGCTGGCCGATGCCTTTGCCGACGAGCCAAGCAAGCGCCGGGGCGAGGGTGTGCTGCTGGATGACGAGCCGCTGTCGGAAACGGAACCGGTAGCGCCGTTTCAGGGCGTGACCACCAGCCAGAACTACATTCATTGGCTGGCGACGGCTTCGTTTGATGACATCCGGCTAGAAAATTTCAGCGCCCTGTTGGATACGAACAGTACGGCTTTTGCCCCGCCCAATGCTTTGTTTTACTACCTGCTCCGACAGGCAGTACTGCTCGAATACTGGACGGCCGCGAAAGCGTATTTTCTCACCAATGGGCCAACGTTAACGCCAAGTGAGTTGGCCGACGACGAGTTGTTCAACATCCTCAACGCCAACGAAAAGCCCCGCTGGGCCTGGCTCTACGACGTTGTAAACGGGCAAGCGCTCCACGAGAAACTGCGGGCAACGGGCACATTGCTGGCTGGTTATCTGGCGGGGGTGGAGCAGTTGGCCGCCCTGCCCACGGCCCGCCTAGAGCGCCTGCTGGCCGAGCACCTCGACCTGGGCAGCTACCGCCTCGACGCCTGGCGACTGGCCCCGGTGGCCGAGCGTCTGGCCGACCTGCGCAAGGCCCCGCCCACGGCCACGGGCAGCCACCTTGGCGCCTTTGGCTGGCTGGAAGACCTGAAACCGGGCGAACACTCGGTGCTCAAAGCCGACGGCAGTCGCGACGACCTCGACAACCTGGGCTACATCCACGCGCCCAGCCCGACGCACGGCACGGCGGCCGCCATCCTGCGCCAGGGCTACAAATCGCGCCAGGTCGCGGCCGATGCCGCCGACCCCACCGCCCGGCGCATGGCCGTGGACCTGTCGTCGCGCCGGGTGCGCGCAGCCCTGGCGTTACTGGAGGGCTTGCGGGCCGGCCTGTCGCTGGGCACGCTGCTGGGGCAGAGCTTCGAGCGGGCCTTGCAGCAACACGACGGCCTGGCCAGCAACGGCCAACTGTACGGCAGCTTCGTGGGAAAATTCCGAGCCGCCTTCCCCCTGGCCGACGAGCACGACCATGCCCCTGGCGCGGGCCAGGTCACTCCCCAGGGCCTGCCCCCCGAGCAAGCGGCCCGTCAGGTTACCGATGGGGCGGCTCTGCTGCGGGCCGCCGCCACCCGCAAAACCTATCCCTACGGCGTAGATGTGCCCAGCGCCGTTGCGGACCCGGCCCTGGCGGCTTTTGTGGCCGCGCAGGTGGGCCAGCTCGCCGACGACCTGGACGCCCTGGGCGACCTGGCCGTGAGCGAGGGCATCTTCCAAGCGGCGCGCGGCAATACCGAGCGCGCCGCCGCCGTGCTCGAAAGTGTGGCTAAGGGCCAGTTTGCTGTGCAGCCCGACATCGTGCATCCGCCCCAGCGCAGTCTCACGCTCACCCAGCGCGTGCTAGTGCAGCTGCCTGCGGCGGCTACGTTGCAGAATTGGCCTACCACCCCCACGCCGCGGGCTGCCGCCGCCCCGCGCCTCAACGCCTGGCTAGCGCAATTTTTCCCCAATCCCAACGACGCAAGCTTCACCGTGGGCTATCGACGCGCTTCCGGCGAGTGGATGCCGCAACGTTCGGCGGCGGTGACGCTGTTCGCCATGCGCCTGCAACCAATCGACTTACTCTATGTATTGGACGACAAGTCGTTGCAGGACGGCTCGCCGCTGGACCGGCTGTTGGTGTATGCCGTTGGCGCGTCCACGGCCATTCCGGGCACGGGGCCACTGCCCAGCGATGCTACGTTAGCCGTCAACTACGAGATGGGTACGGGCGTAGCGGCTCTGCGCCGGGTGCTGCCGCTGCTGGCCCGGCTGCGCCAACTGGTGGGCGGCACCCGCCCAGCCCGGCTGCGCGACCTGCAAGCGCCTGGTAGCTTGACCGACAGCAACGAGGACGCAGGCATCAACCACGGCGACCTGATTGCCCGGCTCACCGCGAGCCAGACCGCGCTAACCAACCTGGTCCCTACATCCCTGACACCACCTCCCCTTACGCCGGCCGATTTTTATCAAGCCGCCTTGTTTGGCCTGCCGGAAGCCTTTGAAGCTGTTTAGAAAGTCGGGCAAAATAAAAGGACTTCCAAAAAAAGCCGAAATTTGAGGTGTATTACTCATTTTCTCGTCTTTTAATGGAAGTCCTC
>JAYULN010000220.1:0-2106 GCA_043763525.1 Hymenobacter sp. | reverse complement strand
GCTTGGCCGTGTAGGCATCCTTGGCCCGGCTGTTGAGCGTAGCAAACGCCGTTTGAGCCTGCAGCTGCAAAACGGTTAAGGACAACAATGTCCCGAGTAGAAGGGCTTTCATGGAGGGTGAGGTAAAGAAGGTTGGCAGCGCAAATAAAGGCATGTAGCCGCGCATTGCCTGCGCTTCAGACTACTCCTGCTTCCGGCCGCGCCACCGCCACCGCCACACCCCGGCCACCAGCAGCACCGCACCTGCTACGGCCAGCACCCCAACAGTCACGGGTGGGCCCAGGGCTTTGCACGAGCAGGTCGTGAACACCAGCTGCCCATTCACCCGCAGCCGGCGGCAGCACAAGGCGCAGGGCGTCAGGTTGGGGTCGAGTTGGCCCGGCAGGGGCCATTGGTCGTTGTGGGTTTCGATGGAAAGGCTCATGGGGTTGAATACGCATTTGACCCCTATGGTAACCTAGCAAAAAGCCCTGACTCCGGGCCGGAATCAGGGCTTGTAGCGCGGACTCTGCGAATCCGCACGGTGGACCGTTTGTACGAGCGCGGACTCGCGGAGTCAGCGGTACATCGTTCTAGAAGTCCTCGTCGAGCGAGAATACGTTGTCGTTGCGCTCGCTCATCACGCCGGCCTTCTGGTACTCGGCCACGCGCTTCTCGAAGAAATTGGTTTTGCCCTGCACCGAAATCATTTCCATAAAATCGAAGGGGTTGGCGGCATTGTAAATCTTGTCGCAGCCCAGCGATACCAGCAGGCGGTCGGCCACAAACTCGATGTATTGGGCCATGGTCTTGGCATTCATGCCAATCAGGCTCACGGGCAGCGCGTCGGTCACGAACTCCTGCTCAATCCGCACCGCGTCGGCAATGATGGCTTGCACCCGCGCCGGGTCGAGCTTGTTTTCGAGGTAGCTATACAGCAGGCAGGCGAAGTCGCAGTGCAGTCCTTCGTCGCGCGAAATGAGTTCGTTCGAGAACGTGAGGCCGGGCATCAGGCCGCGCTTTTTCAGCCAGAAAATCGAGCAGAACGAGCCCGAGAAGAAAATGCCTTCCACGGCGGCAAAGGCGATGAGGCGCTCGGCGAAGTTTTCCGAGTTAATCCACTTCAGGGCCCACTCGCCTTTTTTCTGCACGGCGGGCACCGTTTCGAGGGCGTTGAAGAGGTAGTCCTTCTCCTTGGGGTCTTTGATGTAGGTGTCAATCAGCAGCGAATAGGTCTCGCTGTGAATGTTCTCCATCATAATCTGGAAGCCGTAGAAGCAGCGCGCCTCGGGCATCTGCACTTCCTGCATGAAGTTCACGGCCAGGTTTTCGTTCACGATGCCATCGGAGGCCGCGAAAAAGGCCAGGACGTGTTTGATGAAGTGCCGCTCGTTGTCGTTCAGGTTGTTCCAGTCTTTCTGGTCCTGCGAGAGGTCTATTTCCTCGGCCGTCCAGAACGAGGCCTGCGACTTCTTGTAGAACTGCCACACCTCATCGTTCTGGATGGGAAATAGCACGAAGCGGTTGGGGTTTTCGGCGAGGAGTGGTTCCATAAATATTGCGGGCTTAGATGACAGTTTTTGGCGAGGAAGGCGACCGATTAACCCCAACTATCGGGCAGATGTTTGCCTGATGCGCCAGAGAAACCAGAGAAGCAAGCAGCCTTCCAACACCAAATGTAGCCTGAGCGGGCAGGCCGATTGCCACCGGGTTTGGCTTTTTTATTCAATATTTTTTACCTGAGTCCGCCTTTTTTCTCAGCTTTCGCGCTGACTTTTTGCACCCTCCACACCTCGACTGCTGAGCTAAAAAAGGCTCAAAATCAGTACTTTTCACCCCACTTATCCACATTCCCTCTGTGGATAAGCCGACTTGTCCCCAAAATCGGTGCTATCCGCGCCCGTTGGCTTCATTTTTTAACCTGGCCGTAATCTGGCCTTCATCAGCCCACGGGCCGTTTTGCCGGGCCGGGCCGGGGGCAGCCAATGATGATTAACAACTTAGGCTTGGATATGCCAAAGCGCAGTCGTACTTTTGCCTTCCCATTTCAGAAAAACCCGCGAAAGCTGATGTACGCAATTGTCAACATAGCTGGCCAGCAGACCAAGGTTGAGGCCAACAAATTCG
>JAYULN010000219.1:0-12747 GCA_043763525.1 Hymenobacter sp. | reverse complement strand
GGTGCAGGCCCTTGCGCCCAAAGAGCCGGGCCAACCACAGAATGCGCAGCGGCCGGCCGGCCAGCGCCGGCCGTGGGGGGTAAGCGGCCGGAAAAAAGCTGTCCGGCTGCCCCGTGCTCATGGCCAGCTTCACCTGGCGGGCACCCAGCTGCCGGGCCATGGTGGCGGTTTCGGCATTGGCGGCCAGCACCAGGGTGGCGTGGCGCATCGACTGGCGCACGTTGGGGTCGAAGGTGGTGAGCAGCTTGCTCACCGCGTTGCGCATGGTTTCGGTTTTGAACCAGCCGGGCAGGTACTGGCGCAGCGAGGCGGGGGCCTGCATGCCGCCGCCCAACGGCCCCAGCAGCAGCGGCTTCTTCAGCCGCCACAGCCAGGAGGCCATTTGCAGGCTATTGAAAGTGATGTGGTGGACGAGGTCGAAATCCTGCTCCCGGTCGAGCGGCCGCGCTGCCAGCCAGGCGCACCGCTGCCAGGCAATGTAGTGGGAGTACACGCCAAACTGCCAGCGCTGGATGTAGTGCACCAGGGGCGATACATCCACATACACCACTTTAATGCGGGCGGTAATGGGGTCGGTCGCCCGTTCTGCCAGGGCCTTTTCCAGGTGGGGCCGGTTGTAGGGCGTAGTCAGGCACCACACCTCGTGGCCCAGCGCAGCCGTTTCCCACAGCCAGTGGAAGCCGTGGCTGCTTTCGCCGCCAATGGTGGGGTTGCAGGCATACGCGGAGAGCAGGATTTTCATAAGACAGCGGAAGTAGAGGCGTAGGAGGAAACCGGCGCGGGTACTGGCGATGGAGCGGGCGCGGGAGCCGCCGGCGGGGCGGCCAGCGGCAGCAGGCGGCCGAGCAGGCGCCGGGCCCGCAGCCACGCCCGCTCGGCCAGGTGGGTGCGAAAGGCCTGGCGGTCGCGCCGCCAGTCGCGTAGCACGGTGGGCGGGTGGCGCAGCGGGAAGGCCAGCTCGGCGGTGGCCAGGTGGGCCAGCCGGTCCAGCGGGTCGAAGGTGTGCGTGGCATCGCCGCCGAAGCCGATGTTGGTGACCAGGTTCACGGCCGGCACAATGGTCAGGCCCGAGTGCGCGGTCACCGTGAAGTGCCACTGGTAGTCCCAGACGTGCGACGGCTGAGGTGCCCGCCGCCCCGCCTCAAACTTGCGCAGCCAAAACTGCCGCGCCAGCGCCGAGGGGTAGCTGCCGTGCAGCGCCCCGCGCCGCCGCAGCTCGGGCAGCAGGGTATAGTGAAAATCATAGTGCTGCCAGGCGCGCCGCCACGTGGCCCAGCCCCAGCTGTTCACCTGCCCCGAAAAGTAGTAGGACTCGGCCTCGGGCGGCGCGGGCCGGGCCGCGGCCGGGCTCAGGTTGTTGCCCCCGATGTGCATTACGCGGGTGTCGTGGCGGTAGTGGGCCAGCAGCTCCTGGCAGAACCGGAAAAAGGAAGGCGTTGGCAGGCAGTCGTCTTCCAGGATAATGCCTTCGCTTTCCTGCTCAAAAAACCAGGTGATGGCTTCCGCCGGCCCCCGGCCGCAGCCCCGGTTTTCGTCGCGAAACAGCTTATACACTTCGCAGGGCCAGCTCACGTGGGCCACGGCGGCGCGGGCGGCGGCGCAGGTTTCGGCATCGGTGGGGTGGCCGGGCCGGGGGCCGTCGGCCACCAGGTACAGGCGGGGCGGGCGGGCCTGCCGAATGGCTTCGAACACGGCCCGGGTCGTTTCGGGGCGGTTGAAGAGCAGCAACAGGACCGGCGGGGCCGGGGCAGCAGCGTAGGCGTGAGACATAGGGCGAGGCAGCAGCGTGAGCCGGCTTACTTATAGGATGGCGTGGTAGATGTCGAGCGTTTTTTGCAGCACCGTGGCGGGGTCGTGGCGCTCGTGGGCCACGGCCTGCGCCTGCCGGGCCAGCTGGCGGCGCAGGGCGGGGTCGTCGTGCAGCAGCAGCAGCTGGTCGGCCAGGTTGCGCGGGTTCAGGTCGGTGAGCATTCCGGTTTGGCCGTGCTCGATGAGCGAGCTGACACCGCCCACGTTGGAGGCAATCACGGGCAGGCCCACTAGCTGGGCCTCGCAAATGGTGTTGGGGCTGTTGTCGAGATAAGAAGGATGCAGCAGGCACATCGACTCGCGGCTGAGCTGGGCCAGGCCCTCGGCGGTGAGAAAGCCGCGGTACTCCACGTCCTCGGGCCCGAGGTGGCGCAGCCCGGCCTCGTGAACGGCCTGCTGCACTTCGGCCGGCACGGCGCGCCCGCCCACTACCAGCTTCAGCTCGGGCCGGCGCTGCCGGGCCAGGTCAAACGCCACCAGCGCTTCCCGAAAGCCCTTCAGTAGTTGCGAGCCGTTCAGGAAAAGCACCTGCGGCCGGGCGGTGGGGGCGGCCGGGGGCTGGGCCGCGGCGGCGAAGAACTCGGGGCGCAGCATTTCCCAGTTGTGGTGAATGGTGCCGCGCGGGTTGAGCCGCGCAATGTGGGCCTTGTCCCAGTGCGTGCGGCACGAGAAGTGCGAGATGGACGGCATGTACTTGCACTCGTAGTAGCTGGCCAGCTTCCAGTACAGTTTCTGTTTGGCCATGAGGCGGGGCACCACCTTCACCAGCTCCGACACCAGGCCCTGCACCGAGAGCAGCTGCGGAATGTCGAGGCCGGCCGTGGCCACCTGGTATTGCAGCTCCGAGCCGTGCACATGAATCAGGTCGTACTCGCGGTAGTGCTGCCGCAAGTAGTTGGCCATGATGGCAATGCGCCATTGGTAGAGCGAGAGAATATCGGTGCGCCGCCCCGGCGCACGTAAGTAGATGTAGTGAATGCCCTTGCTGTCGAACTCGCTCACGGGGTTGACTAGGTCGTTGGCCGAGTTGAGGATGGTGAGCTCGACGCCGGGGTGCTGGGCCACCAGCTCGGCCAGGGTTTGCACCCAGGGAGCCGAAATAGGAAGCCTTTCGTTGGGCGAAGACAAAGGGGCGAGCCAGAGGACTTTCATGACGGGGAGAGCGAAAAAGAAAAAGGGCGCGTCAGAAGTGGGCAGGTGGTTAGGCGGGCATGGCCACGGAATCGTGGTAAGGCGCGTGGAAGCGGGGCGGGGGCAGAGCTGGGGTGGCAGCGGGGGCAGCCTGGCGGGAAACGGCGGCCAGCACCACGCCCAGCATGCCGTAGGTGTAGCCGGGCCAATCGTAGGAAATCCCAAACACGAACAGCGTGCTGATGAACGACAGCATGGCCGCCAGCTCGGGCGACAGCGTCGCGCCCAGCAGCAGGGTTCTTACCAGTGTTTTCAGTAGCACCACCACCGGAACGAGCACCGCGAGCAGCAAGCCCAGCCAACCAAAATAAAAGAGCCGGTCCAGGTAGAAGCTGTGGAAGTGGTGGCCCGTCAAATTGGTCCACACCTGGTCGCCGAGCCCGTCGTAGAGTTGCGCGGGCATCTCGAAGCCTTCCAGGCGCCAGCCGGCCAGCGGGCGCTCTTTCACCAGGGGCAGATACGCTTCGTACTGGTGCACCCGGAACGTGCCGGTGCCCTGGGTGGTGGGGTGTTGCAGGTCCTCCAGGTTGCCCACAAACTTGCGCACCACGTCGGGGTTGTCGAGCACTACGGCCAGGCCGCCGCCCAGGGCCAGGAGCGCCCCCGTGCCGCCCAGCAGCGTGAGGCGGCGGCCAATGTGCCGGGCTTCCGGCACGCGCAGGGCCATCAGCATTAGGTTGAGGGCCAGGGCTATGCTCGAGCACACCCACACCGTGCGGTGCTGCAAAAACACAATCAGCGCCATTGCCAGCAGGAAACTCAGGCCGCTCACGGCCCGGCCCCGGGTCAGGTACCAGTTCAGGCAGAGCAGCGCCACGGGCAGCAACATGTAGGCCGACGTCACGCTGAAGCCCCGTTCCGAAGTCAAAAAAGAGCTTAGGGTCAGCGCGTCGCGATGAAACAATACCAAACTCAGCAGCAGGCCCGGAAACACCACCAGCACCAGCTGCCGATAGGAAAAGTCCGGGTAGCGCCGGTAGTAAGCGTACAGGCCGAACAGCGGCAGCAGGGCGGTCAGCTTGCTGAACACGTGCGGGTATTTGGCCCACGACCCCCAGATGCCGTACGACTCCAGGCACAGCCCCCCGATGCACGCCATCACCAGCCAAAACCACCAGCGCATCAGGGGCTCCACGCTGCGGTAGTAGCGCAGCACCAGCAGCACGGCACAGCCGGCCAGCCCGTACACGTACAGTGCCACCACCGGCTGGTCCTCGGCGTTGCCCAACACCAGCTCGACAAGCGCCCGGTCCGTAAAGAGCAGGGCTAGCAAGGGCAGCAAGTACAGAAAACGTAGGTTTAGTTTCATGTCGCAAGCGAATGGTTCACGGCAAGACCGGCGTGGAGGCGTTCTGATAATCGGCGGACGCGAGGGCTGCCGGGCGGCGGTCCAGGTAGCGGGTGTAGCGCGTCACCGTCCGGCCCAGGCCCCCCGAGAGGTCCAGGCGGCTCAGGAAGCTGAGCATTTCCTGCCGGAGCAGCGGCAGCGGCAGCACCAGCACTTGCACCCCAAGCACCACGGCACCGGCCAGAATCAGCAGCACCAGGGCCACCACGGCCGGCAGGTGCAGCGGCGCCAGCAGCCATTGCACCAGGGCCAGGGTGCCGCCCACGGCCGCCGAATGCCAGATGCCGGGCAGAAACGTGGTGAACTGTCGGGCGTAGCTGAGACTCAAATCCTGGTGCATCAGCACCATAAACAGCGCCATTCGAATGAACTCATTCACGAGCAGCGCGCCCGCAAAGCCCAGCAGGCCGTAGCCGCGCAGCAGCCAGAACAAGGCCACCAGCGTGACCAGGGTGGCCACATTCACGACAATCTTTTTATTGAGTAAGGCCCGGGCATCGCACATCACCCCGGCAAACATGGTGAGCAAACTCAGCGACACGGGTAGGCTCATCAGACGTAGCACCGGCACGGCGGCGTCCCAGCTCGGCCCGAGCAGGGCCCGCACCAGCTCCGGTGCGGCCACGGCCATGCCCGCGCTCAGCGGCAGCACCACGGCCCCCACCAGCGTGATGCTGGCCAGGTACACCGCGCGCAGCTTGCCAAGGTTGGTTTGCAGCTGGCTGAAAACCGGAAATATCACCTTGGCCACGCTGGTGGTTATCAGGTACAGCGGCAGGCTGATGAGCATGAAGGCCCGGTTGTAGATGCCCAGCAGCGTGGCCCCCAGCACACGCCCGATAACCATGGTATCGAGCGAGCCGGTGATGAACTCCAGAAAACTAGTGACCGAAATGCGCCCGCCGTACGCCAGCAGCGGCCGGTAGCGGGCCCAGTTGAAATACAGCCGCACGCTGTGGCGCGTAGCGGCGTAGGCCATCAGGCCGATGAAGATGGTCTGGCTCAGGCTGGCCCACACCAGGCTCCATACCCCAAAGCCGCGCCACGCCAGCCCCACGCCCACGCAGCCGTAGCCCAGCACGTAAGTCGCGATGTCCATCTTGGCCAGCGTCTGGAACTTCATGCGGCGGCGCAGCAGGCTCATGGCCGTGACAATGAGCCCGGATACGAACGTGCCGAGGGCCATCACGCGCACCAGGGGCACTACTTCGGGCTGCTCGAACAGCAGCCGGGTGAGGGGGGCGGCCGCTATCATCACGCCCGAGAACAAAGCGCCCAGCAGGACCGAGGACGTAAACGCCGCCCGAATGTCTTCCTCCTCCAGCTCGGGCTTTTGAATAATGGCCTGCGACATGCCCATTTGGGCGAAATAGCTGCCAAAGCGCAGCACCACCCCCGCCAATGCCACCAGGCCAAAAGCCGCCGGGGGCAGCAGCCGGGCCATCACGGCCGTGTAGCCAATCTGCATCACCGACGTAACCACGGTCGCGGTCGTCGTCCAGGTCATGCTGTGCAGCGTGGTCGTCGTAAGGTTTTTAACCGAAGCCATACAGGTAAGGAGTGAAAGACGGCTGACTACTGAAAACCAATTATTTACTGATGTAACGCAACGGGCCGCACTCGCCCGTCAACCTCACCCCCTAGCCCCCTCTCCAAAAAAGAGGGGGAACTAGTTCTAACTATAAAACCAGTTGATTACTAGCTTTTTAATTCTAAAAACTAGTCCCCCCTCTTTTTTGGAGAGGGGGCTAGGGGGTGAGGTTGACGGCTGGGCGGCAGCCACTGCGTAACATCAGTTATTTATAGCCGTAGGCGTAGCCCTTGCTCTTGTAGCGGTACTCGTAGCTATGGTTGAAATGCATGTCGTTGATGACCATGTAGAGCTGTTTCACCCGCTGGGTGCGGTACAGCTCGTCAATCTGGTTCATCAGTCCGCGCTCGGTGTAGTTGTGGCGCACCACGTAGATGTTGGCATCGAAGAAGCGCATCAGCACAAAGTATTCAGACACGAAGCCCACCGGCGGCGTGTCAATCACGATGTAGTCGTACTCGGCACGCAGCTGCGTGAGCAGCCCGCCCATGCGCGGCCCTTCCAGTAGCTCGGTGGGGTTGTTCGGTATCAGGCCGCACGTCAGCACGTCGAGGTTGGGGATGCCGCTCGGGCGGCAGGCATCTTCCAACGTGCTTAGCCCCATAAGGTAGTTGGCCAGTCCGTGCTCGGGTCTCGGGTCGAGGTTGAAATAGCCGGCCACCGTCGGGCGGCGCAGGTCGGTTTCCACCAGCATCACCCGGCGGCCCGACATGGCCAGCTCGGCGGCAATGTTCACGGCGCAAAAGCTTTTGCCCTCGCCGGCCACCGACGAGGTGATGCCCATCACCTGCTTGTCGCGCCCCGCCGTCAGGTAGCGCAGGTTCACCCGAATCGAGCGAAACGACTCCGCAATCGGGCCTTTGGGGTCGCGCAGCATGGTTTCCTTATCGGCCTTAGTGCCGTGGGCGATAACGCCCAGCAGCGGGATAGATGTTATCTGCGCCAAATCTTCGCGGCCCTGAATGCGCTGGTTGGCCTTGTCCATCAGCAGCACCAGGCCGGTGGGCAGCAGCACGCCGGCCAGCAGGGCCAGCAGGGCCACCAGCAGCGGTTTCGGCGCTTCGGGCCCGCCGCCCACCTGCTGGGCTTTGTCCACGATTTTCTTGTCGGTGGCGTTGGTGGCCAGCGCAATGGCGGCCTCGTTGCGCTTGTCAACCAGAAAGTTGTAGTTCTTTTCGTTGAAGTCGCTCGTGCTTTTCAGCGACGACAGCTGCCGCTCGCTCTCGGGCATGCGGCTCATCTGGCCGCGCACCTGGCCCAGTTGGCTGTCCAGGTCGCGCAGGGCAATGTCGTTGGCCTGGCTCATGTTGGCCAGCGTCTGAATCAGCGATTCCTTCGTGTTGCGAATGCGGCCGTCGAGCACCGTCAGCAGGGGGTTGTTTTCGCCGCTGGCGGATGCTCCCACCTCGGCCCGCTTCTCGTTCAGGTTGCTGAGCTGCATAATCAGGCTGTTGAGCACCGCGTCCTCAATGCCCGCGCTGCTCGGCGAGGCCACCTGGCTGGCGCTGCGGTTGGCCCGCAGGTAGGCCAGCATGTTCTGGTAGTACTTGCGGCGGGTGGCCACCTGCGCCCGCTCGGTCTCCAGCCCGCTCATGCGCTGAATGCCCGAGGTCGACTGCGCGGCCACGTCCAGCACCCCGCTCGTGGCCCGGAAGGTGGCCAGGGCCTCGGCCGACTGCCGGCGCTGGCCGGTCAGCTTGTCGATTTCCTGGTTCAGAAAGGCCAGGGTTTTGTGGCCCGTCACGTTCTTTTCGCGCAGGTCGGCGGCCACGTACATCGCCATCAGGGTATCCAGAAACTGCACGCCCTTGGCCGGCACCGTGTTTTTCACCGTCAGCTCGATGATGCGGGACTCGTGCTCGATGGGCCGCACCTGCAACGTGCCCTGGTACTGGCCGGCGGCACTGCTCAAATCATTCAGCACGAAGTAATAATTCGCTTTTTCCTGGCCAAATTTCAGGCCCTGCCCGGGCTGAATGACGGCCGTGAGCAGCGCGTGCCGCAGGGTGTCGCCCGCGGCTACGGTCTGGTCCAGGGCCACGTCGGTCACGTTGCGCACTTGTTCGCTGGTGGGCAGGCTGTAGAGCGCCGCCGCCGTGGCCGTGGCCCGCACCCGGTAGCGCCCCGGCCCGGCCGGCTCCACATAAATGGGCACGTCGGTTAGCTGTGGGGCCGTCAAATCAACCCACACCCGAAACGGTACCGCTCCCGCCGGGCGCTCCCGCACTTGCAGCGGGCGCACTTTGTTCAGCAGGCCGGTGGGCCGCGCAAAGTAGCTCACCGCGTAGGGAAGGCGGGCCACCGCCCGCCGCACAAATTCGGCGGAGGTCACCACGCCGATTTCGTCCTCCATTTTCACGCCCTTATCGCGCACTTCCAGCATTTGCAGCAGCTCCTGGGCCTGTTTCGAGCCCGTGCCCTGGTCGCCGAGCAGCATGGTGGAGCGGAAAGCGTACACCGGGGCCTTCACCTGTAAGTACAGGTAGGCCCCGCTTCCGGCCAGCAGCAGCGCCAGCACAAACAGCGGCCAGCGGGTGCTAAGCTTAAAGAAAAGGGCGTGCAAATCAATCTCGTCGGGCGTATTTCGGGTTTCCATAGAGCGATAGCAAAGGGCGAAACCAGGACGGGCGCAGCGGCCTAGCCGTCAGCTCACCTTAATTTAATGAAACTCAGCAGCAGGATGATGGTCGATAGGCCGGCGAACACGATGCCGAGGTTGTTGGCGTTGCCGCGGCTGGTGCGCGCCTTCAGGGGCTCCACGTACAGGGCATCGTTGGGCAGCAGGTAGTAGTACTTCGAGCGCAACAGGTTGGGGTCGGTCAGGTCGAGCAGCACCACTTCCGACCCTTTGGCGGTCTGCCGTATCAGTTTTACGTTCGTGCGGCTGCCAAATTCGGTCAGGTCGCCGGCCAGCCCCAGCGCCTCGAGCACCGTGGCCTGGGAGTTGTACACGAAGTAGCGCCCCGGCGCCCGCACCTCGCCCAATATGGTGAGCTTGAAGCTGGTGAGCTTCACCACCACGTTGGCGTCGCGCATGAAGCGGGCCACTTCTTTCTGCACCAGCTGCTGGGTTTCTTCCACGGTCAGGCCGGCTACTTTCAGCCGGCCCACGGTGGGCAGGCTAATGCCCCCGGCCTCGTCGATGGAGTAGCCCGAGACGAAGATGTTGCCGGGGTCGCTGCTCTGAATGTTCTGACCACTGGTCACGCTGAACATGTCGTTCAGGGCCGGCTGAATGCTCTGCACCCGGATGCTGAGCACGTCGCCGGGCTGCATGCGGTATGCCTGCCGGACGTTATCGACCTGCACCGCCGCCCGGGTCGAGTAGTCGGCCCCCTGAAGATAGGGCAATTGCCGCTGCGCGACGCAGGCACTGAGCAGTACCGGCAACAGCAACACCACCAACCGCCAACTTGAGTAGACCAATGCGCGCATAGCAGGAAATGACGGGGAAACAGTTCGGAATAACACGCACCGTAAGGCCGGTAAATGTCTATCCTGTCCGCAACCGGAGATGAGGGAGAATGAGGGCGAATGTAACAAGTTTTCTTGTTATATATAGTATAAATTATTTATTTTTCTGCATTAATCAGTTTTTTTATCTACTTAATCTTGCTTAGAATCAATTGAGCTCAGCGGTAATTTCAGGGAAAATATCTCCAAAAAGCCTTATGTTAGCCAGGTTTAAGCAGGTTTCGTTGCTTTAGTGCCGTTTGAACCAGTTGTTATTCGTCCTGCCGAGCGATTTATTGCTTGCTGTTACGCGGTAGGTTGTAGCGCGAACGGTGTCGTTCGCGTCCCCGTGCCAGTAAAGCCGCCCGAACGGCACGGGGCCGCGAACGACACCGTTCGCCCTACAACCCCAGCGGCGCTTAAACCAAGGCCCGGCGTAACAGCAGTTGCCAGCGTCCCGGCCCGCCACTCAGCGCAAGCAGGGCCAAATAAGTTGCGGGCTCTGTGTTAGTACCTGCTGTTACGCGGTAGGTTGTAGCGCGAACTTTGTAGTTCGCGTCCCCGCGCCAGCAAAGCCGCCTGAACGGCACGGGGAGGCGAACTATAAAGTTCGCGCTACGCCCCCAGCGGCGCTTAAACCAAGGCCCGGCGTAACAGCAGTAAGTACCTGGCCGCCCGCCGCTCAACTTGGTTTCAGCCACGAATCTGGTGGTCTGGAAGGAGCTCAATGTTGAATATACCCAAATGCCCTGGACGCAAAAGAGCCCTGACGGCTGCTATTGCGTTAAGATAAGCAGTCGTCAGGGCCTTTCGTCAGGGAATTCCTAAATAGTCATGCGTAAGTAAACGTATTGTTCTGGCGAGCGCCTCCCGGGAGCCCTTTGGGGCCGTGCCCGGCAGGGGCTGGGGGGTGAGCCGAGCATGCGTGCCATTTGCACGCTTACTTCTGAGCCGCTATTTACACGGGGAAAATCGGCCACTGGAAGTAGCGTAGTACAACAGAGCCCGAAGGATTATTGCCCGGGCTGAAGCCGATGTACGAGCTTCCTTCGAGCTGGATGTGGAAACTCACCTCCAGGTCAATTATTAAGGTTCGGTCGGGCCGGAGCAGACCAAAATTCAGAGCGGGCATAGCCAGGAAACCAGGCAAGGAGGCCGTCTGGCCGTAGCCTGAGCCATCCAGGTCAATCAACTGGCGCCATTCGGTGTTTTCGCCACATAGCTGCCAGGTGCCCTTATCGTCGACAAACTGAATGGCTGACTGGCGCAGATAAAGCTTGCATTTAGACCATTTATCATCGCAGAACCACGGACAATATTGCAGGTTGGCCCAGCCGATGACATTCCCGAATAGCTCCACAAACGGCGCGGAGAAGTAGCGCCCGGAGACCGACTCTTGCCGACGCTCCGGCTGGAGCTCGAACGTGGCCCACGCGCCGAGACCGAACGGAAAGAGGTTGTCGCCGTCATAGTTGACCTCGCCAAAGAAGTGCAGGCCGTCGGTTTGAAAGACCGCCTGGATGCCGCCGGCCGTAAACCCATTGGTGTGCGCCCACCACATGGTGTGGTCGACTGGTGACACGGGAGCTATATCGACAGGGGGGAGCTGGTCATCAAAAATGTGCGGCAATTCAATACCCCGAATACGTTCCCGGAATCCTCTGTTTAAGCTCCGCGCGATTGCTTCATCGGCAAGCCGCGTCTTGGGCGAATGCGCCCGCAGCAGGTCTACTTTTTCGGTAGTCGTGCGGGAGGCAGCAGCAATCTGGTGGTTCCTTGCGAGCACCTCCATTCGGCCGGCCCGCCGGTCATCGAGTGCCCGCTGAATGTACGCGGGAAACTCATGTTTGGGGTTTTGGAGATGCAGGTCAGACGCGGGGGTGTGCCTACCGTCGAGGCGGATTACGTTGCTGGCTAATGCAACCTCTTCCTTGTCAGTCAAAAGGGTTTCCATAGTTGTTTGGGTAAAAGTGAATGGAGAAAAATCCGAAATAATGTGGGTAGCAAATAAATGGTGGCGGCTTTATTGCCAGACGCGGCCGGCCCGTGCCCCCAAACGCAACTTCACCAGGCCACACATGCGCCCCGCTGGTGGCTTGGGCCTTGGACCTGCACAGAGCGGGTGAAGACAACGACATTCGATGGCCAAAAATCTTCTTCTGGGAAAGCTGAATACCCTTACTGGATTATTCAAACCTACCCACGTAAGCATTTGGCCATCAAGACCTGAATGGCCCGTCAGTTGCAGGTGGTCCGACCAGTTGCCGTTATTTATCGGAACGGGCTCACTTCAAACTGTTCAGCCCGTCTAGTGCGGCCAGACCGGCAGGCCCGCCTCAATTAAGGTTACTGATGGCCGAGGACTTACTCGAAGTCTGAGGAAGCTTTTTTAATAAAGCCCCAGTAGTGGGTTTAGCATACATGCCGAGCCAACTGACACAGGAATTTCAGCGAACCCTACTCATACAATTAGAAACCTGGACACCGAGAAATATATATAAATATATTTTTATTTATATTACAAACACATGACAAAAATCAAGTTAGTAGTTGACGCTTGTCATGGTGCCAGGAGTAAAACTCCCTTTCCAGGCGGAATAACTGAACAGCGATTTAGGGGAGTTGGGCGCACACCATCCGGTCGCGGCCA
The DNA here is from genome assembly GCA_043763525.1 of Hymenobacter sp. Lineage (GTDB taxonomy): Bacteria > Bacteroidota > Bacteroidia > Cytophagales > Hymenobacteraceae > Hymenobacter. The sequence goes on along the minus strand of JAYULN010000219.1, from coordinate 705 downwards.
AACATATCGGGCAAAATGCGCACGCCCACAAAGCCCTGCTTTTCCAGCAACGCGGCCGTGTCAGCCCCCAGGGCTTCGTTGATTTCCAGGTAAACGCAACCGCCCGGCCGCAGTAGCTCGCGGCCAATTTCGGCCAAGCGGCGGTAGAACAGCAGCGGGTCGTTGTCGGGCACAAATAGGGCCGTGGCGGGCTCCCAGGCCAGCACGTTGTCGCGCATCAGCGGCCGCTCGCTTTCGCGCACGTAGGGCGGGTTGCTCACCAGCACATCGAGGCTGCCGGGGGCCAGGCCGGCGGGCAGTTCCGTCAAAATATCGACTTGCTGAAAATCGACCCCCGGCGCATAACGAGCCGCATTGCGGCGAGCCACGGCCAGCGCCTCCGCCGAAATATCCACGGCCAGCACCTCTGCCCCCCGCAGCCGGCGGGCCAGCGCAATGGCCAGGCAGCCCGAGCCGGTGCCCACGTCGAGCACCCGCAGGCCGGCGCGGCCCTGCTGCTCGGTGGCGATTACCTGCACCAATTCCTCGGTTTCGGGGCGCGGGATGAGGGTGGCGGGCGTTGCTTCCAGCTCCAGGCCCGCGAAGTGGGCCGTGCCCAGCACGTACTGCACCGGCTCGTGGGTCAGCAGGCGGGTTTGCAGGGCCGGCCAGGCGGCCAGCGCGGCCGGCGGCACGGGTTGCGAGGCGGCCATCAGGCGCGGCAAG
>JAYULN010000218.1:0-2116 GCA_043763525.1 Hymenobacter sp. | reverse complement strand
TGCCATAAGGGCTACTGCTGCAATGCTTTTTCGATGTACTCAAAGGAGGTGAGAATCTCCGCCTTTTCTTTTCTTACTACTATGGTGTGCTCGAAATGCGCCGAGGGCTTGCGGTCCTTAGTGCGGATAGTCCAACCATCCGCCTCCTGAATCACTTCCTTCTTGCCCAAGTTTACCATTGGCTCAATGGCCAACACCAAACCCGTTTGCAAGAGCGGCCCCGAACCCCGCTTGCCATAGTTCGGCACTTCGGGTTTCTCGTGCAGCTTCGCGCCAACTCCGTGGCCGACTAGCTCGCGCACCACCCCGTAGCCCAACGGGGCCACATGGTTCTGGATAGCGTAGCTGATATCGCCCACGCGGTTGCCGCTCACGGCTTGTTCGATGCCTTTGTACAGCGACGCTTTGGTTTCCCGCAGCAGCGTCAGCACTTCCGGCGCCACCTCCCCGATTGGGTAGGTGTAAGCACTATCTGAATGAAAGCCATTCAGGAAAACCCCGCAGTCCACCGAGAGAATGTCGCCGCTTTTCAGCGGCTCGTCGGTGGCGAACCCGTGCACCACCACCGAATTCGGCGAGAGGCATAGGCTGTAGGGAAACTTATTGTAGCCTTTGAAAGAAGGTACCCCGCCGTGGTCCCGGATGAATTCCTCCGCACGCTTATCAAGCTGTCGCGTCGTCACTCCTTCCTTCACCAGGCTCGCGACTTCGCCGTGAGCCTTGGCCAGCACTAGCGCACTGGCACGGATGAGGTCAATCTCTTCTTCGGTTTTGTATTGAATGCTACCGCTTGCCATTGCTGCTTTACGAAGCTATCGAAATGGGCTGAGCCGTGCGACCGCGCAGCTTGCCCGATTTCATCATGCCATCGTAGTGCTGCATCAGCAGGTAGCTCTGCACCTGGTTCACGGTGTCGAGTACCACACCCACCATAATGATGAGTGACGTACCGCCATAGAAAGCCGAGAACGAACGAGTTACACCAAGCAACAGGGCGATGGCCGGGAAAATGGCAATCAGCGCAAGAGCTACGGCACCAGGCAAAGTTACACGCGTCAGAATTTCGTCGATGTATTCCGAAGTTTCGCGGCCGGGTTTTACGCCGGGCACGAAACCACCACTCCGCTTCAGGTCATCGGCAATCTGGTTAGGATTGACGCTAATTGCCGTGTAGAAGTAAGTGAAGATGATAATCAGCAGGCCGAAGGTCAGGTTGTACTGCCACGATGTGTAGTCCGAAAACTTCACGCCGATGTAGCTGGCAGTATCACTCTGGTTCTGCCATACCGATGCCACGATGGCGGGCACGAACATCAGCGACTGGGCAAAGATGATGGGCATTACCCCAGCTGCATTTACCTTGAGGGGAATGAACTGACGCTGTGCATCCAGCTGCGTGGTACCGCCTACCTGCTTGGCGTACTGCACCGCGATGCGGCGAACAGCTTGCGTGAGCACGATAACCGCCATTACGACAAGAAACAATACCACCATTTCCAGCAGGAAGATGAGGGATTTGTTCACACCTTTAGCCGCCGCCTCACCGATGATGGCACCGGGCAGACGCGACACGATACCAATCATAATAATCATGGAGATACCGTTGCCGATGCCTTTATCCGTGATTTTCTCGCCCAGCCACATGCAGAACAACGTGCCGGCCGTAATGATAATCATGGTCGAAACGGTGAAGAATGTGCCGGGGTTGATGATGGCTTCGGCGTTAATAGTGGCGATGAAGCCGACCGATTGGGCCAACACAATCGGAATCGTGAGAATCCGGGTGTACTGGTTTATTTTCTTACGACCCGACTCTCCTTCCTTCTGGAGCTTCTGGAAGTAAGGCACGGCAATCGTGAGCAGCTGCAACACGATAGAGGCCGAGATGTACGGCATGATGCCCAGCGCGAAGATGGACGCGTGACTGAATGCGCCGCCGAGCAGCGTATCCAGAATGCCGAACAGTCCCTGGGCACCCGTCTTGAGTTGGGTGGGGTCCACGCCCGGCAGCACCACGTACACGCCGAGGCGATAGATGGCAATGAAGAAAAGCGTATTGAGGATTCGCGTACGCAAATCCTCAATCGCAAAGATGTTTTTTATCGACTCGATAAAC
>JAYULN010000217.1:0-5231 GCA_043763525.1 Hymenobacter sp. | reverse complement strand
TGACCGAATTTCCAAGTGGCCGCTTTCCCTAAAAGCGCCTTTAAGGCATCGTAAAGCCATAAACGCAAAAACACCCGCCGGTTGTCGGCGGGTGTTTTTGGTATTAGCGCTCCCTCCTGGGCTCGAACCAGGGACCCTCTGATTAACAGTCAGATGCTCTAACCGGCTGAGCTAAGGAAGCATATTGCTTACCCGAAACCCGGTTGTTGTTGTTTCGGAATGCAAACTTACGACCTTCTCGAAAAAGGCGCAAGCCAAACGCAGTTTTTTTTCTAAAAAGTTAGTCTTCGCTTAATCGGTAATGCTCAATAACGTGCCTTGGAGGCTGGTACTGTACTGTTTAAGGGGGCGCGGCGTGGGGCCACCGGTTATCTGTCCTTTCAGGTCGAATTGCGAATTGCAGCAGGAATCGCGCATAAACAGCCGCGAATTGCGGTCGAGGCTGACCAGCGCACAGGCATCGTAAGGCCGGTAGGGGCAGTTGCGCTCAAACGCCAGGTACACGCCCGGACTCTGCCGCACCACAATCACGCCTTTCACCCCGCCATCGCCGGCGGGCCCTTTCACGGGGAGGGTTACGGCTCCGTTATCGTCGCGCAACTTGGCATACTGCTGGTTGGTGATGTTGATGCTGAGGTTCACCGGCGCGTACGGGATGAGCGGCTGGTCGTCGTTCTTCGCGCCACAAGCGACAGCAGCAATGAGCAATAAACAATGAACAATGAACAATGACAAGCGACGCATAGGAACCAATATTTGTCGTTAACAATAAACCATAAGCGAGCAGCGGGGCAGTTCCGCTTCAACGGCATCGCTCACTGTTCATTGCTCATTGATACTTATAAAATCCCCGGCCCGTTTTGCGGCCGTGGTGGCCGGCATCCACTTTTTGCTGCTGAATGCGGCTGGGCCGAAACTTGGCATCTTGATGGAAAGAGGCAAACATGGCGCTGGTGACCGAGAAGTTGGTGTCGACCCCAATCAGGTCCATTAACCGAAACGGCCCCATTTTGAATCCACTGGCTTCCAGCAATTCGTCCACCACCTCGAAAGCGGCCACGTTCTCTTCCACAATTTTCAGGCTCTCGACGTAGTAATGCCGGGCTACGCGGTTCACAATGAAGCCGGGGGCATCGGCGGCCCGCACGGGGGTTTTGCCCAGGCGGCGGGCCAGGGCCTCCACGGCATCGGCCACGGCCGGGGCGGTGGCCACCCCGCTGATTACCTCCACCAGCGGCATTATCGGGGCGGGGTTGAAGAAGTGCAGGCCCACCACGCGCTCGGGGTGCGGCACGGGTGCCGCCAGCTGCGTAATGGGCAGCGACGAGGTGTTGGAGGCCAGAATCGTCTCCGGCCCGTTGATGACCGCCAGTTCCCGAAACAGCTGGTGCTTCACGTCGAGCCGCTCCACCACGGCCTCGATGATGAGGTCGGCCAGCACCACGCTCATGTCGGTGGTGGCGGTGAGGCGGGCCAGGGCCGCGTCGCGGGCTTCGGGCGTGAGGCGGTTTTTCTCGACCAACTTGCCCAGGCCGGCGGCAATGGCCGCCTGCGCTTTTTCCAGGGCGGCCGGGTTCAGGTCGAATAACACCGTGGGCAGGCCGTGCTGCACGCCCAATTGGGCAATGCCAAGGCCCATGGTGCCAGCGCCCACCACGGCCAGCGTTTTAATTTCTTTCATGCTGCGAAGATAAACGGCCCGCCCCGCCAAGCAGTGCCGGGCAGAACGGACCGTTGATTAGCCAAGGCTACGCAAAGCTTATTTCTTAAACAGCGAATTGACGAACGTATGCCGGTCAAACAGCTGCAAATCGGTCATCTTCTCCCCCACCCCGATGTAGCGCACCGGAATGCTGAACTGGTCGGAAATGCCGATGACCACGCCGCCGCGCGCCGTGCCATCGAGCTTGGTAATAGCCAGGGCCGTTACCTCGGTGGCTTTGGTAAATTCTTTGGCTTGCAGGAAGGCATTCTGGCCCGTACTGCCATCCAGCACCAACAGCACCTCGTGGGGCGCATCGGGCAGCACCTTTTGCATCACGCGCTTTATTTTGCTCAGCTCGTTCATCAGGTTCACCTTATTGTGCAGGCGGCCGGCCGTGTCGATGATGACGACGTCGGCGCCCATTTCCACCCCCTTCTGCACGGCGTCGTAGGCCACGGAGGCGGGGTCGGTGTTCATGCCGTGGCTCACCACGGGCACGCCCACGCGCTGACCCCAGATGATGAGCTGGTCGACGGCCGCGGCCCGGAAGGTGTCGGCCGCGCCCAGCACCACCTTTTTGCCGGCTGCATGAAAGCGGTGGGCCAGCTTGCCGATGGTCGTGGTTTTGCCCACACCGTTCACACCCACCACCATTATCACGTAGGGCTGGCCCGTGCTGCCGGCCTGGTCCAGCACGGCCGTCGAGCCGGATTTATTATCCTCCAACAGGGCCGCGATTTCCTCGCGCAGGATGCGGTCCAGCTCCGAGGTATTCACGTACTTGTCGCGGGCCACACGGGCCTCGATGCGGTCAATGACCTTCACCGTCGTGTCGATGCCCACGTCGGCGTGCACCAGCAGCGCTTCCAAATCGTCGAGCACGGCTTCGTCCACGGTGCTTTTGCCCACCACGGCCTTGCTCAACTGCTCGAAGAAATTGGTTTTGGTCTTTTCCAGGCCCGCGTCAAGCGAGGCTTGCTGGGCAGGCGTTTCTTTATCCTTTTTAAAAAAATCGAATAGACCCATTGGGGAGTTCTGTCAGGCTTAATCTTGTGTCCGCTTGCGAAGCATCTTATCACGTTCGCGTTGCCCGGATTGGTAACTCTACTGAAAGCAGCCGTGATAAGCTGCCTCCTTGGCTAATGCCGACCTTCGGTGCGTCAGCGTGACAAAAGTCAGCATGACTGGTGGTATTACACGCAAAAAGTCCCACGAAGGTGGGACTTTTTAAACTTTTACGAAGCCAAAGCTGGCCGGCAGCTTATTTGTTGCCGGTAGCCAGGTACTCCTGCACTTTATCGAGCAACACCATTTCCTCGCGGAAGGTGTAAGCACCGGTCTTCTCCGATTTCACGGCCCGAATCACCTTCGCCCAGTTTTTGGCGTTTTCGGTGGTTTTCAGCGTAGCAACTACTTTCTTAGCCATCGTTCAGGTTATTTAATTTCCTTGTGAACAGTCATTTTCTTGAGGATGGGGTTGAATTTCTTCAACTCGATGCGCTCAGGGGTGTTCTTGCGGTTCTTGGTGGTGATGTAGCGCGAGGTGCCCGGCATCCCCGAGTTTTTATGCTCGGTGCATTCCATGATAACCTGCACCCGGTTTCCTTTTTTGGCCATCTCGACGGGGGGGTGTGTTTTTAAATTTAGGACTGCAAAGGTACGGGGATTTTCGGAAATTACAAAGATCTAAGTAGCATAAGCTTTAGCTGGTGACACGCAAAGCGAGTGTGGATGCCTGCCGTTCAACGTCCGAACCCGCTGCGCTCGACACCCGCAGACGCTCATGCCAGCAGGTTCAGCTACTTCAAATCCGGCAGCTTAAAGCCCTCCAGGGCGCTGGGTTCGGTCATTAGCTTTTCAATGTCGGCGGCGGTGCGGGGGGCTTCGGCCGAGAGGTTTTCGTAGCGGGTGGCCGTAATCAGGGCATCGTCTTCGATGCGCACGCCGATATTCCACCATTTGGGGTCGCAGGGCGAGCCGGCGGGGATGTAGATGCCGGGCTCGACGGTGATGACGTTGCCGGCGCGCAGCAGGCCGTAGCCGCCCCGGTCATGCACGTCGAGGCCAAGGTAGTGGCTGGTGCCGTGGGGGAAGTAGCGGCGAAATTCTTCCTTCTTGCCAATGAGGCCGAGCTTGAGCAGGCCGTTGGCCACCACTTCCTGCGCGGCTTTATTGGGGGCATTAAATTCGGTACCGGGGCGGCAGACGGCAAAGCCGGCTTCCCGGGCAGCCAGCACCAGCTCGTAAATCTGGCGCTGCGCGGGGCTGAACGTGCCGCTGGGCGGGGCGGGGCGCGTTACGTCGGCCGAGTAGCCGTGGTATTCGGCTCCGCAGTCCATCAGCACGAGGTCGTTGTCGAGGCGCTGGCGGTCGTTGGTTTCGTAGTGCAGAATGCAGCTGTTGGCCCCGCCGCCCACAATGCTGGGGTAGCCCTGAAACTCGGCCCCATAGCGGCGGTACACGTACTCGTGCAGGCCCTGCACGGCCATTTCGCCCATGTCGGGGCGCAGCAGTTTCAGCACCTCGCGCTGGCCTTGGGCGCTGATGCGAACGGCGCGGCGCAACAGGGCCAGCTCTTCGTCGGTTTTCATGGCCCGCAGCTCGGCGAGCTGTTCGGCCAGGGTGCCGCCGTCGTAGCGGCTGGCCGCGTTGGGGTTGATAATGCGCTGGCGAGCGGCCGCGGTGGTGGCAGCCAGGTAGGCTTTCACGGAAAGCTCGTTGGCCATGCCAGGCTGCTCGTGCAACAGCTTGGCGAGGTAGGCCTTGCTCGTCGTAGCCGGTGAGGCAATAAAAATCGGGGTTTTGGTGGTAGAACTAATCCACGTCGTTGGCCCGGTTGCGAACGGGCGCGGCAAATACCACGGCCACGCTGTGCGGCAGCAGCTGCGCCCGCAACAGCTCGCGCCGCTGCTTATGGAAAGCGGGCGACAGAAAATCAGCGGGCCGGGCGGGCACGACGGCGGCAACTGAAGGCGGCAGGGCCAGTTGCTGGGCGGCGGCCGGGTTGCCGGATACTATCAGCCAACCGCCAGAAATCAGCTGAGCGGCCCGCCGCCACGGCTGCAACGAAGAAAACCGGGGCAAAAACCAAGGCCGCATAGCATTCGGGGTTGAGGAGATTGAGCCTACCGGGCAAGGTAGCCGCCAACAGAGAAAGCCAGCGCCGATACAGTTGCCGCGAGGGCAAGCGTATCGGCGCTGGCTTTGTACTTAGTAGTCGGTATTGAGTAGTCAGTAATCAGATTATCGAGATAAACGCCAGTATCATTGCTGACTACTGACTACCCGATACCGACTACCAACAGTCAATTAACTTTAGTAAACGATAAAGCCCTGTTCCTTAGCCTTCTTCAGCACGGCCATGATGCCGTTCTTGTTGATGGTGCGGATGGTGGAGGTTGCTACTTTCAGCGTTACCCAGGCATCTTGCTCGGGGATGTAAAAGCGCTTTTTCTGCAGGTTCGGATAGAACTTGCGCTTAGTCTTGTTGTTAGCGTGCGATACGTTGTTACCAACGCGGGTACGC
>JAYULN010000216.1:0-5272 GCA_043763525.1 Hymenobacter sp. | reverse complement strand
CGGCCGACCCCGAGCAGTGGGTGAAATTCATGATGAAATACGAGCTGGGCCTGGAGGAGCCCGACCCCCGGCAGGCCCCCAAAAGCGCCTTCACCATTAGCACGGCCTACGCCGTGGGCGGGCTGATTCCGCTTAGCGCGTACTTTTTTACGGCTACGCCGGCGCTGGGACTGGCGTGGTCGGCGGCCATCACGCTGGTGTGTTTGCTGGTGTTTGGGTTTTTCAAGAGCCGCATGACGGGGCAGCCGCCCGTGGCCGGGGCCATTAAAATGGCTGTGGTGGGGGCACTGGCGGCGGCGGCGGCCTTTGGCGTGGCGCGGCTGGTGCAGCATTAGGAACCTGTCCAAATAGACGGTCATGCTGAGCGCAGCCGAAGCATCTCTACCGCGTAACTAATCAGATTTAGTATTGCGGTAGAGATGCTTCGGCTGCGCTCAGCATGACCGTTCTTGGTAACCTTTATTTGGATAGTTTCTGAATGTAGCACGGCCTCGCAGAGGCCACGCTACGTACTTTGAGCGGCAACCATTTTCAGCTCCTTTTCTCATGGCCCATTCCTATCCGCAAACGCCGGCTGTCCACGTCACGGGCAAGTCTTTTCGCCTCGGGAAGGTGAACCCCGGGGCCTCCACGCCCTTTGCCCAGAAGTATGCCGATGGCGACGCGGCCCGGCCGCGCCTGCTGGCGCTGCGCCAGTGCCTCAGCAACTTGCAGGAGCTACTGTATGCCGAGCGTCGCCGCAGCCTGCTCATCGTGTTGCAGGCCATGGATACGGGCGGCAAGGACGGCGCGATTGAGAACCTGCTTACGGGCGTGAACCCGGCCGGGGTGCAGGTGGCCAACTTCAAAGCGCCCACCGCCGAGGAGCTGAGCCATGATTTTCTGTGGCGTATTCATGCCCAAACGCCCGCGCGGGGGCACATTGGCGTGTTCAACCGCTCGCACTACGAGGATGTGCTCGTGACCCGCGTTCACGGCCTCGTCGACAAAAAAACCTGGACCCGGCGCTACGAGGATATCAATAATTTTGAAGAATTGCTGACCCAGAACGGCACGCACATTCTCAAGTTCTTCCTGCATATTTCCAAAGAGGAGCAGGCCGGCCGCCTCCAGGCCCGCCTCGACGACCCCACTAAAAACTGGAAATTCGACCCCAACGACCTCAAAGAGCGCGCCCGCTGGGACGACTACCAGGCAGCTTACGAAGATGCCGTGCGGCACTGCTCGCCGGCCCACGCGCCGTGGTTTGTGGTGCCCGCCAACCACAAATGGGCCCGCGACCTGGCCATCACCGAAATAGTGGTGGCCGAGCTCGAAGCCATGAAGCTGCGCCCGCCGGTCATCACCTTCGACCCCAAGGCGCAGGTGATTGTGTAGCAGCTGCCAGCCAGCGGGCAGTGGGAAGGGGCCGGCTTACGGGTCCTAAAAATTCTACTTTTGCAATATGAAGCACATTAACCTTGCTGGCCCAACCAAAGAGTCCCGGTGGAAATCAGCGTGGCGGCTGGCGCTGCTGGGGCTGATGACGCTGGCCCGGCCGGCGCTGGCCCAGGATAATTGCCTGCTGGTGCCCGTGCCGCTGGCCGAGCGCCTGGCGCGGGCCACGTGGGTAATAGAGGCGCAGGTTGATGCGCCGCAGGTGCTGCGCGACGCGCAGGGCCACTTGCTCACGCGCTATGGCTTGACGGTATTTAAGCAGTTCCGGGGGCCGGCCGGCCAGGCCCTGCCGGCTGCCGTGCTGCTGGCCGGTGGTACCCTGGGCAACCTGCGCGAAGTAGTGAGCAACACCCCCACGCTGGCCGCCGGCCAGCAGGGCGTGTTCTTTCTGGAGCCCGACCCCCAGCACGCCGGCGAGTGGCGCTTGTTTGCCGGTCCGCAGGGCCTGATTGGCTACGACCTGGCCCGCCACGCAGCCACCGACCCATTCGCGGCTTTCGCGGGCATTGAAACGAATTTATACCCCGCCCTGCGCGACCCCGCCCAGGCGGCGGGCTACCGGCTGGTGCAGGCCAACATGGCCCTGGCGGCACCCATGCCGGCGCGTCGTGCAACGGCAGCGGCCATTACGGGCTTTTCGCCGGCCAGCACCGTGGCCGGTACGGGGGCGGTGCTTACTATCACCGGCACCGGTTTTGGGGCTGCTCAGGGAAGTGGCACCGTTCAGTTTCTGAACGCCAACAACGGCGGCGGTAGCCGGGTACGGCCCCTGGCTTCGGACTATACCAGCTGGACGGACACCCAAATTCAGGTGCGGGTGCCCTCCACTACGCTAGAGGGTGCTCCGGCGGCCTCGGGCACGGTGGTTGTGGTGGATGGGGGCGGGGGCACCAGCACCAGCGCGGCTTCGCTGGCCATCAATTATGCGATAACCAACCTCAACAGCAGCGGCACGCCGTTGCGCCCCAAGCTCATCGACGATAATACCACCGGGGGCTACACCCTGGCTTACGGCCCTAGCTTTCAGGCCAATGCCAATGCAATTGCTGCTTTTGAGCGCGCCCTGACGCAGTGGGCCTGCAAAACCGGCGCAAACCGTACTACAACCACTACGTCCTCTACGGAGTTAAACATTGATAACACTACCAACATCGTGACTTTCGATGATATGACTACGCCTACGCTCCCGATGGGCGTGCTGGGAGTCACTTACTCCTATTACCGGGGCTGCGGTGTTGAATTCACGTTGAAGGGAACCGACTATGTTTTTGCCAATCGCGCCGACTGGAATTTTGGGGCCCAGGCTCCCGCATTAGCCGAATACGACTTTGAGAGCGTGGCCCTGCACGAGCAAGGCCACGGCATTCAGCTAACCCACGTTATCAACCCGGCGGCGGTGATGCACTACAGCATCAGCAACGGTCAGAGCAAGCGCGTGCTGGGCACTGCCGACGACCTGCCGGGCGGGCGCAGCGAAGTGCAGTTCAGCACTTCGGCCAATACCACGGCGTGCGGTGCTGCCCCCGCCTCACATAAAATGCTGACGCTGGCGGGCTGCTCGCCCTTGCCCGTGGAGCTCACCACTTTCGAGGCCCGCTACGAGGCCGGCCGGGGCACGCGCCTGCGCTGGACCACTGCCACCGAGCTTAACAGCGCCTACTTTGCCGTGGAAGCGCAGGAGGAAGGCCGCCCCAGCTGGGCCGAAGTGTTGCGCCAGCCGGCCGCCGGCACCAGCACCGCCGCCCACGCCTACGAAGCCCGCGACCCGCGCCTGCTCTCCGGCCCGCGCTACTACCGCCTGCGGCAGGTCGATGCCGATGGCCGCCCCAGCTACTCGCCCGTGGTAGCCGTGGCCGGCTCCGAAACCGGCCTGGCGCTCTACCCCAACCCCGTGGCCAACCGCCTGCAAGTGAGCGGCCCCGCCCAGGCCGGCTGGCTTGTGCTGCGCGACCTGGCCGGCCGCGCAGTAGCCCGCTTCGAGCTAGCCCCCGGCCCCAACGAAGTGGACGTGGCCAGCCTGCGGCCCGGATTGTACATGGTGGAGTGGACCGATGGGCTGGCTGTGCGGCGCGGGCGCTTGCAGAAGCTATAGCGCGGGGTACCGTGGCCTCGGCGAGTCCGCGCGTGGGGGCTTGCTCCGGTCCGACGGCGGAGCCGTCCGACCGGTTACCGCGTGAACGGAATCGTTGCAGCATCCTCGTTCCAACGGCGCATACGACAACCGGTCGGACGGCTCCGCCGTCGGACCGGGGCGAACCTACCCACGCGCGGACCCGCCGAGGCCACGGTACTTTACACGTCGGCCAGCTCTGTTACCGCGCTGGCGGGGGCGGGGCGCTCGCCGATTTGCTGGCGCCACATGGCGTAGTACAGGCCTTTTTGGTCCAGCAGCTCGGCGTGGCGGCCCTGCTCGGCAATGTGGCCGCGCTCAAGCACAAAAATGCGGTCGGCGTGCAGGACGGTGCTGAGGCGGTGGGCGATGAGGATGGTCATGTGTTGGCGCGAGCCGGAGAGCTCCCGCACGGTTTTGCCGATTTCCTCTTCCGTGAGCGAGTCGAGGGCCGACGTAGCTTCGTCGAACACCATGAGGGTGGGCTTGCGGAGCAGGGCGCGGGCAATGCTGAGGCGCTGCTTTTCGCCGCCCGATACCTTCACGCCGCCTTCGCCAATCACGGTATCGAGGCCCAGCGGGGCGCGGGCCAGCAGGGTATCGGCCGCCGCCTGGTGCAGGGCGAGCAGGCATTCCTCGTCGGTGGCATTGGGGGCCACGAAACGCAGGTTTTCGCGAATGGTGCCAGCAAACAGCTGCGTATCCTGGGTCACGAAGCCGATTTGCTCGCGCAGCTCGTCAAGGTCGATTTCCAAGCCGGGGATGCCGTTGTAGAGAATCTGGCCCGCCAGGGGCGGGTAGAGGCCGACCAGCAGTTTCACGAGCGTGGTTTTGCCCGAGCCCGAGGGGCCCACGAAGGCAATGGTTTGGCCCAGGCCGGTGGTGAAGGAGATGTTGGACAGCGCTTGGTTGCTGGCCGTGAGGTGCTTAAAGCTGACGTGGTCGAAGGCCAGGGTTGAGATGTGGGCCACCGACTTGGGGTGGGCCGGTTTCACGTCTTTGGGCGTGTCGAGAATCTGCTGGAAGTTGCCCAGCGAAATCTCGGTTTCGCGGAAGATGCCGATGATGGAGCCAAGCTCCTGTAAGGGACCGAAGATGGAAAATGAGTAGATGAAGAACGAGAAAAACTCGCCCAGGCTGATGTGATTCTGCACCCGCAGGTACAGCAGCAGCAGCACAATGACGTTGCGCAGCAAATTCACGAAGGTGCCCTGCACGAAGCTGAGCGAGCGCAGGTAGCGCACCTTGCGCAGCTCCAGCTTCAGGATTTTGCTGGTGATGCCGTTCAGGCGCTCGGTTTCCTGCTGGGCCAGGCCCAGGCTCTTAATCAGCTCGATGTTGCGCAGGCTTTCGGTGGTGGAGCCGGCCAGGGCCGAGGTTTCGGCCACAATGGTTTTCTGGATGACCTTGATGCGCTTGCTCAGCACAAAGCTGAGAATGCCCAGCAGCGGAATGGTGAGAAAGTACCCCAGCGCAATGGGCCAGTACACCGTGATGGCGTACCACATCACAAACGCAATGCCCACTACGGTCGTGAACAGCACGTTCACGAAGCCCTGGATGAGCTTTTCGACATCGATGCGTACTTTCTGAAGCTTGCCCAGGGTTTCGCCCGAGCGCTGGTCTTCAAACACCTGGTAGGGCAGCTCCAGCGAGTGGCGCAGGCCGTCGGAATACATTTTGGCCCCCAGCCGCTGGGTGATGACGTTGACGTAGTAGTCCTGA
>JAYULN010000215.1:0-5274 GCA_043763525.1 Hymenobacter sp. | reverse complement strand
ATAAATTAGCAGTTCCGTATATCAAAACGGCAAATCATCCTCCTCGCCCTCATTCCGCTTCTCGTCCCGTGTGCGCCTAGCGACTCTAAACGGAGCAGCCCTTTCGTCAAAAGTATGCGGCACTTCCAGCGGGTAGGTTGGGTCATCGTCTTCGTCAACCAGGAGCATAAGGTCTTCGTCATAGCACACTATCATGCTGTCGCCCGGAACCAGCTTCAACTTTTCCAGCAGCGATTCAACCCTGACGATTAAGTATAGATTGCCCGCAACATGAAAATAGTGGGTGGCCCGACAACCAGTCAGAAACTTGCCGTCGCGATTCAACTCACAATAACTACCGATAGGCGGATAGCCTCCCCCCCGCCAGTACAGTCCACTAGGCAAATCATGCTCGTCAGTAGTCCACGCCCACTCGGGCCATTCAGTTTTGCCTACGGCGGTTGTCTCAGGATTCATAGGAGAGAGCGAGAAGGTGAAAAAGTACGGGTAAAAGTAACTTGACCAAAGCCCCCAGCCCGCAGGCTGGGGATTGTTTGACATCCAGCAATAGGCACCAGCAGTCCGACTAGTGTATCACATACACCACGTTAGCTTGTGCTCCAACTCCCCGACCAGTATCCGTCGCTACCTGTTTCCCATTCAGCAGAATAACCCCCGTTATGTCCGAGGTAGCCGGACTGTTGCTTGGCAGGCTGGCTAGAAAGCTCACGTGGTCCCCTGTCTTCATCGTGCGCTTAAACGTGACGCTCCCCGGCAATGTCTGCGTCGTCAACGTGGTAGTACCCCCCGTCTCATTCGTGTAAGCGAAGTACGTAGCCTCATTAGCCGTCGCAGACGACACCCGGTATTCCACTTGATAGCTCCCCGCCGTCGGAACAGGCATCGGCGTTGGGTCCCCAGACTTGCTACAGCCGCTCGAAACTGACGTGCCGATAGCAGTCATTGCGGCCAGCAAAAAGATATTTTTCATAAGCGCCGAATCCTGGTAGGTTAGTTTCACTGCCTGGATTCCCGCTTACCGTACCAACTTCAGCGCCAATTCGCACGCTTCTACAACTATTTCGGAAAAAGACTCATAAAAATACTGTTAAGTTTTTGGCACGAAAAATATTAATTATATAAGATGCTGCTCATCAGTATGATATTAGTTTCTACATGGACAAAAACAAGTCTCAGTAATCAGCTAACGAACAAAAAAATTAATACCGAAAAATTAATTTATCGTTAAAAATGGAAGATGATTCAGTTATTTAGTCGCCATTGCCCATCTCCTGTGGCCTTTGGCACAGCGCTTGTTTTACCGTGGGGTTGGCCAAATTAATTTTGAGGCTTTCGCGCGCCTTTGGCACTGTAAAATAAAACCGTGCCAACCTGCTTCCATCAGGCCCGAGTTCGAGTTGCGGCGAGCTACCACGTAGCTCTGTGTCTGGCGGTCAGCCGGCAATGATTCGCGCCGTAACCATGCGCGCACATTCATGGTGCAGGTTTTAGAAGGTAGTGTTTTTGGAGAATTGCCAAGACCTCTTCCTGATTCTTCACTAGCTCCACAGGTGTCCATTTGGGCCGGCTATGAAGCGTCCGTACTGAGTTTGGCGATATGCTGATTGCCTTGTCGAAGTACCGTTTGATTTTCTCTGAGAAGTCAAGCCGCCCTAAGGATGAATTCTTTGCCCGGCCGATAAGCACTAGGTTTCCCAACCAGTTGGTGTACGTCTCGCGTTCCGCCTGACTGAAATCCTTCACCCAGGTACTTGTGCTAGCTGGTGTTTGCGGCAAAATGTGTTCAATACTGATTGCCCCGCCCAGCCGCACTCGCACTACGAGGTGGTCTTGCAATAAATAGTCGAGTTTCAAAAGCAAATACTTGGCAAAACGCCGGCCGTAAATCTTCGCGCCCAACAGCTCCAGTAGCTTGTCGGCAGAATAAGAAAAGACCTGTGCATGGCTGATTACCTCTTGTGCGGTAGTGGCTTTTTCAATAGCTTTCAGCACCGTGTTCATGTTTTCAATGCGTGTCGTAGGAGCTTCCCCAAGCATCAAATCAGCCGAGAATTTTCGATCCAGCAGCCGCAGGAAAACTAATAGCTGTTCTTCCTTAAACTTGTCATAGAAAAGCAGCAGCGGGGGTACCCAGTCGGTACCGGGCAGCCCCTCTTGCATGACAGCCACCAGATTGTCGAAAGCGTAGCCCTGGCCTTCCAGGTGGTTGTTACCCGTTAATAGTTGGTCGTAGTGCTTCTTGTAGCGCTCTATAAACTGCAGCATCGGCAGGCCCTTTGCCATCAAAACAGGGCTGTTCAACTTGCCGCCAAATATCTTGTCTTCAAACTCCCGAATAAGGCCCAGCCGGGCTTTATCCTTCACCAAAATGGTGCGTAGGTAGGCCAGAAACCGGTCAATGTCATCACCTAGCTCACTGTCTAGCTTCTCCCAAAATTTAGCGTACTTGGTTTTGTCTGCTTCGCCCTGCAACTCTCCCAGGTTTTGGGCTTTCAGAATGTCACTGTTGCGCAGCGGTAGGCCCCGATTATTCAAAATGGTGAACAGCCGGAAAGCATCATCCAGGTTTTCGGTCGAAACATAAATCAAGAGTACCTGCGTAAGCAGAAATGTGCTGAATTCGCCCAGGTCCACATCCTGGCGTCGGTCAAAGTAGCCTTGAATTTCTAGCACCGCCCGCGCCATATTACGCACCGACGTATCCTGGCGCTTGTCTTCGCGTTGTTCTTGCAGCTCTTTCTGGAGCAGGGTGCCGCCCGCTGCCTCCACGTGCGCCGTCATGAATATGCGTACCTCTTCCCGGTTCTCGGCCATCAGCCGGAATCGGCTAGGGGTTTTCAGCGTTTTGCTGCCTTTCTTGTGGATGAGGGGCGTCACGGCGTTTTTCACATCCTCGTCATCGGTACGGTCGCGTAGCACCGCCAGCAGCATCAGCAGCGTAGTCATGCGCTGCTGCCCGTCCAGCACGTCGTACTCTTCGTATGGCCGCGCCGCAGTTGGCTCATTCTTCTGCAGCACCGTCGAACCCAGAAAATACTGGTCATCCGGCGCGTGTTGCTGCGCATAAGTCAAATCATCCAGCAAGTCATCAATCTGCTCTCTGCCCCATACATAAGGCCGCTGATAAACCGGAATCCGAAACCACTTTTGAAAAAGGTCTTGCAGCAGCGCCTTGTCGCTCTCAATTTTACTAGCAGCCATATAGAGTAGTAGGAAGAAATGTACGCTGCCAAAGCCAGTAGGAATAACCGACAGTTAAAAGCAGCCGTAGCAAAGGAACAGCACCAACCCAATATTTTCCATTAGCGGGTCAACGCCGATTGATTAATTCTGGCAGGCAACTAAATGCTTGTCTTTTTTGGGAGCGGAAACTTCTCAGTCCGCCAAGCATCTAGCCTCATCCCATTCTCGGCATCCACCGTCATTGCCTCGAAAGCACTCCGGCCCGGATGCCCGGCATTCTGAAAATAATGCACGTAGGTGTTCTTGATGAGGCTGTTGAGGGAGTCGGCATACACTGGCTCAAAGTAGCGCAGCCGGTCCACCACGTCGGCGTAGTGCCTACTTGCTGTCCCAAACGTCTCAAAGGCCGACTCTACCTGGCAAAAGCAGTTTTCCAGGCTTCCCAGGTTCGGTCCCTTGCCCGCCACGGCTGGCCTCGATACAAACAGTGGCTCGTCCAGGCGCACTACAAACGTGTAATCGGTGGGCTTGGCTCCCGGTACCGGCGACTTGGTGGGCTTCAACCGAAACCGCAGGGTAGCCCCTGCCGGGAGAAGCAGCCCGAAGCTGCCCACAGCTGGGTCATTTGCTAATGCCCGCTTCATCGTTTCCACGTCACGCAGCTCACTGGTTTCGTAGGGTGAGCCAGCTCGGTCGGTTAGCAGAAAATCCTGCTTATGCCCTGTAAAGACCAGTTCGGCCCCGTCGCGCAGTAACACCCGCTCGCCCGTCTCCGGGTGGTAGAAATGGCCGTTGAGATAATGCAGTGGGCGGGTATGAAGTGCAGCCATAGGTAGACGGGTAGAGAATAGCAGGCAACTGCCCACCGGTTCGACAAACCTACTCACGCAGAAGCCCAAATCGAACGCAGTGAGCAGTGATTTCCGCAAACCAGGGTAGGAATCAGGCTGCCGCCCCCCGCATATGCTGTTCGATATGGGCGGCCACCGTCAGCCGGTGCACCCCCAGCAGCCGCCCAATCCCGCTGACTGATATTTTCTTGGCCAACAGCCGCTCAATCTCCTCACTCTTGCCCGTCAGCTTCTTGCGCTTCGACTGGCTGCCCTTGGGCCGGCCCAGTACCACGCCCTCGGCCTTTTTGCGGGCCAGGGCCTCCTTGGTGCGCTGCGAAATCAGGTTCCGCTCAATCTCGGCCGAGAGGCCGAACGCAAACGCCAGAATCTTGGCGTTGATGTTGTTCCCCAGCTCATACCCCTCCTTCGAGGTGAACACTTGAATGTCGCGCTCCATGCACTGGTTCAGGATGCCCATGATTTGCATCAGGTTGCGGCCCATGCGCGACAGCTCCGTGATGATGAGCACGTCGCCCCGCCGCATCTGCGCCAGCAGCCCATGTAACTTGCGGTGTTCCAGCTTCTTGAGGGCGCTTACCGTTTCCTCCGTCCAGGTGTCGATGTGCCACTGGCGCTGCTCCGCAAACCGGTTTAGCTCAAATCGTTGGTTTTCGTTGGTCGGTGCGGCATGTATGTGGCGGTTGCCGAAACGCGCACGTTACGAAGCAGCACCTGGTCGGAAACCAATCGGCCCCCGGTCCTTGATTTCTGGTTCCAGCAGCTCCTTAATCAAGGCGTAGATTTGGCTGATGTGCTCGTTGCTGCGGCCCTGCTCGTCTTCCAGCGCTTCTATTTTTTTGGCCAGGTCGGCATAGTTCGCTACCCACTGCCGCATTTTCACGAAGACGCGCATAATCTGAATATTCACTTCGATGGCCCGCTCGCTGTGCAGCACCGAGGAGAGCATCGCCACGCCTTGCTCCGTGAAGGCGAACGGCGCATAGCGGCTGCCACCCCAACTTGAGGACGCAATTTGCGACCTCAACTCCCCGGTCTCTTCCGCGGTCAGCTCAAACATGAAATCGGCCGGAAAGCGCGTCCGGTTGCGCCGCACGGCTTCTTTTAGGCGTTTGGTTTCCACGCCGTACAGCTCGGCCAGGTCCACGTCCAGCAACACTTTTTGGTCGCGAAGGCGGTGGATTTTGCGAAACAATGCTTCTTCTGGCAGCGCACCCGCTACGGGTAATGAGTCCATTGG
>JAYULN010000214.1:0-2136 GCA_043763525.1 Hymenobacter sp. | reverse complement strand
AAATCGCGCCTCACTACCGCCACCTGCACCGCGTGCGCCCCGGCCTCACCTCGCTGGGCCAGGTGAAATACGGCTACGCCGAAACCGTGGCGCAAATGGTGGAACGGCTCAAATTCGACATTCTTTACATCGAAAACATGAGCCTGGCCATGGACTTCCGGGTGCTGCTCTATACGCTGAAAATTATCGTCGAAGGCCGGGGGAAGTAAAGGCAATGAACAGTTAGTAGAACGGTCATGCTTCGACAAGCGGATGCCAGATGAAGCATGACGGCCTTTTACCATTCACTGACCGTAATACCGTGTTAAGTAGGTAGCCAGTATTAAGTAGTCAGACATCAACCTGCTGTCAATCAAGATTTAACATTGAGTCCTACTACCGAATACTTATGTCCGACTACTTAAACATGCACATCCTGCAACTCTGTCCGCGCGTTCCGTTTCCGCCCCACGACGGCGGGGCCATCGCCATGTACGGCGTAGCGGCGGGCCTCGTGCGGGCCGGGCACCGCGTTACGCTGCTGGCCATCAACACGCCCAAGCACCGGCAGCCGGCCGATGCCCTGGCGCATCTGGGGCCGAATCTGCGGCTGGTGACGGTGGAAGTCGATACCGATATTGCCGCCGGCAAAGCTTTGAAAAACCTGCTTTTCAGCCGCCAGCCGTATAATGTGGAGCGGTTCATCAGCCCGGCGGTGGGCGAGAAGCTGCTGGAGCTGCTGCTGGCCGGCGACGTCGACATCGTGCAGATGGAAGGCACCTTCGTGGCCTGGTACGCCGAGTTGCTGGGTCGCCAGCACCGGGCCGATTTCCGGGTGCCACCGCTGGTGCTGCGGGCCCACAACGTGGAATACACCATTTGGCAGATGCTGGCCCGTCGGGCTACCAACCCGATGAAGCGGTTTTTTCTGGGCACGATGGTCGACCGCCTCGAAAAATTCGAGCGTCGCTACCTGCGCCAGTTCGATGCCGTAGCCGCCATCACCGAAGCCGATGCCGACCGCCTGCGGGCCCTGCACTGCCCCGAGCCGGTGGTGTTCATCCCGGCCGGGGTCGACCTGGCCCGCTGCCAGCCCGATGCGGCCATCGTGCCCAAACCGCGCACCCTGTTTATGATTGGCTCGCTCGACTGGCTACCCAACCAGGAAGGCGTGGAGTGGTTGCTGCGCGAAGTTTGGCCTACCATTCACGCCGAAATGTCCGACGTGGAGTTGCACATTGCCGGCCGCAACGCTCCCGCCCATTTACTGAATCTGCACACCGAAAACGTCTTTATGCACGGCTTCGTGGAGTCGGCCCCGGCCTTCATGCAGCAGTACGAGCTGATGCTGGTGCCGCTGCTGAGCGGCGGCGGCATGCGGGTCAAAATCATCGAGGGTATGGCCCTGGGCAAGGCCATTCTGAGCACCACGCTCGGGGCCGAAGGCATTGCCGTGCGCGACGGCCTCGACATCGTGCTGCGCGACACCGCCGCTGCCTGGCTGGAGGCCCTGCGGGCCTGGGGCCGGGGCGAAATACCCGTGTGCGCATTGGGCGCGGCCGCGGCCCGCACCGCCACGGCCGTGTACGACAACCAGCGCGTGGTGCAGCGTTTCCTAGCTTTGTACGAACAATTGCTGCTGCCTGCGCCGGCTGGCACGCCCGCTCATTCTCCGCCCGCATGAAGCTGCTCGTGCTCCTTTCGCGCTTTCCGTACCCGCTCGACAAGGGCGACAAGCTGCGCGCCTACCACCAGCTGCGCTACCTGGCCGAGCGTCACGAAATCTGCCTGTTTGCCCTTACCGACGAGGACGTGACCAGGGAAGCCAAGGTGGCGATGCGCGCCCTGTGCCGGGGCGGCATGGTGCTGCACCGCCTGCGCCGGCCCGGCATTGCCCGCAACATGGCGCGGGCGCTGGCCGCGGGCCGGCCGCTGCAAGTAGGCTATTTCTACGATAAGCTGGCCCAGCGGCAAGTCGACGGGCTGCTGCGCGATTTCCGGCCCGACCACGTGTATTGCCAGCTCATTCGCATGGCCGAATACCTGCGGCCCCACGCCGGCCAGTGGTCAATGACGCTGGACTATATGGACGTGTTTTCGGCCGGTATGGCGCGCCGCGCCACCCAGGCCCCGCTGTGGCAGCGGCCCGTGCTGGCC
>JAYULN010000213.1:0-2140 GCA_043763525.1 Hymenobacter sp. | reverse complement strand
GCGTCCCCGCGCCAATAAAGCCGCCCGAACGGCACGGGGACGCGAACGACACCGTTCGCGCTACAACCTACCGCGTAACAGCAGTAAATAAGAGCGGTTGAAGAAGCCAGCGGCTGCCCGTTAACGCGCCGGGCGGTGGCGGTGGTCGGGCCGGCGCGTGAGTCGAAGCCGCACGGTGGCGGCCGAGGCATGCACTTTGGCCGGTGCTACCACGTCCACGTCAATTTCCGCAGAGCTGCCGCGGGCCGACGGCGTGGGCAAGGCCAGCGGGTAAGGGTCGGGCAGGGCATTCACTAAGCTGGCCGGGCCGCGAAAGGAGAGGGCGGCGGGGTTGAACTGCGCCGTGTAGCGCCGGGCCGAGTCGGGCGGCAGCACCAGCGGCAGCTGCCGGGTGGCGTAGCGGTCGAAGGTGAGGCGGAGGGTATCGCCGGCCCAGTCGTTCACTTGCACGCCTTCCAGGGCGTTTTGCAGGCCGCGCCGCCAGGCTAGGGCGGGCAGGTAGCGGGTGCCGGGCAGGGGCACGGGGCGCAGGTCGGCGGGGTGGGTGCCCCTGCCCAGGTTGGCCCGCAGCAGCTGCCAGCCCTGGCCCGTCACGGTTACCGGCAGCGTGGTGGGCAGGGGCCGTAGGGGCACGTAACGCACCGAGTCGTAGTGCCAGGCCAGCGGGTAGTTCAGGCGGGTGGTGTAGGTTTTGTTCAGCGCGTTCATCTGCCAGAACAGGCCGGCCGCGAGCAGGCAGGCCGTCACGGCCCGGTAAAAGCTGGGCTCCTGACCCGCGAAAGGGCGCACAAACCAGCGCAGCAGCGTGCTGACCCGCGTCAGTGGCCCGTCCATGGCTAGGTAGTGGCGATGCCGTCGGAGCCGGCCGTCGCCTTGGTGCTCACTTCGCGGGCAATGGCCGAGCGGTCGAAGCGCAGCTTGGTGCCCCGGTCAACTTCCACCACCACGGTGTCTTCGGTGAGGTCGACCACCAGCCCGTGCAGGCCCCCGATGGTGACGATGCGCGAGCCCTTAGCCAGCGACTGCCGGAAGTTCTTCGCATCGGCCGACCGCTTCTGCTGGGGCCGAATCATGAAGAAATACACCACCAGGCCAATGGCCGCCGGAAAGACGAGCTGCATGTAGTCCATGCCGCCGGTGGCTTGCAAGAGTAAGGTCAAAAACATGGTTCTTAGAATAATAGATTAGAGAGGGTTGGCGCTTTTGGTTGCGGCATCCAGCACGTTGCCCTTGATGAGAATGGTGGTGATGCTGGGCTGGGTGTTGGCCCGCACCGCCACCTGCTTGCTGATGATGCCGTGCTTGCCGCGGCTGTCGAACTGGACTTCCATTTGGCCCTGGGCCCCGGGGGCCACGGGCTCCTTGGTCCAGCTGGGCGTGGTGCAGCCACAGCTGGCGGTGGCATCCTCAATCAGCAGCGGCGACTTGCCGGTGTTGGTGAAGGTGAAGGTGTGATGCACCTTGGTATCGCCCTTAATGTCGCCAAAGTCGAACTCCGCCTCGGCAAATTTCATCACCGGCGCGTTGGGGTTGGGCGTTTCGTTTTCGCTCACCACGTTGGGGTTGTCCACGGTGGGGTTGGCGGCATCCGAGGCGGTGGTGGCCGCCGCGTTCATGCCTTCGGTGCCCACTTCCGGGGTTTTGTCGCGGTTGCAGGCCGAGAGCAGCAGGGCCGCAGCGAGAAGAATCTGGTATTTCATGGGTTGGGTAAGCGGGAGGGGCTACTGATTTTTCCTGCTGACAAAGGAAGCACCTTGCTACCGTTGAACAACTTGTTGGGCGGGGCAAGATGCTTCCTTCGCCAACCAAACGGGGGGCAAATATTCAGCTAAGTAGGCAGCCAGTATTAAGTAGTCAGTAGTCGGAACTCAACCTGCTGTCAATCAAGGTTTAACATTGGGTCTGACTGCCGAATACTTATGTTCGACTACTTATAAGTTACAGCTTAGCAATGATATTCTGGGTAAACTGGCTGGTGCTGGCTTGGCCGCCGAGGTCGCCGGTGCATTCTTCCTGGTGCAGTAGAGTGGCTTCGAGGGCTTTCTCAATCTGGTCGGCCTTGGCGTGCTCGCCGAGGTAGTGCAGCATCATCAGGGCCGAGCGGAGCAGGGCGGTGGGGTTGGCCTTGCCCTGGCCGGCA
>JAYULN010000212.1:0-5303 GCA_043763525.1 Hymenobacter sp. | reverse complement strand
GCACTTTAGTAACAGCCGCTTTTCGATTTTTTGAACACCTCCAGGCCGTTTCCAAGCACTGGGGGCACATGGGCCTGATTTGGTGCGGTTGCCCTGTTTAACAATTAACATTTATCATTTAACAGCTGGTTGTTTGGCGCGATTTGCGCGGCGGCACCTGCCTGGAATGAGTCGTCTGAGGTAGTTAAAATGTTAATTGATAACTGTTAAATGAAAAAACACCTGCCCAACGCCGTTACCTGCCTTAACCTGTTGTGCGGTTGCCTGGCGCTGACCAATATTTTTGCCGGAAGGCTGGATGTAGGAGCCTATTTCGTGGCCGCTGCCGCCGTGGCCGATTTTGCCGACGGCCTGCTGGCGCGGGCCTTGCGCGTGTCGTCGGCCATTGGCAAAGACCTGGATTCACTGGCCGATATGGTTTCATTTGGGGTGGTGCCGGGGGCGATGTTATTTGGGCTGCTAGGCCAAGCGGCCCAACTGGTAGGTGATTTTTCCGAAGGTGCCACACCCATCGGCTTTTGGTTCTGGCTGCCTTACGTAGGCTTTCTCGTCACCATTTTCTCAGCCCTGCGCTTGGCTAAGTTCAACAACGACACCCGGCAGACTACTTCGTTCATTGGGCTGCCCACCCCGGCTTGCACGCTTGTAGTGGCCTCGTTGCCGCTGATTCTAAGCCACGACCAGTTTGGGCTGAAGGACATTATTCTGAATCCCTGGTTCCTGCTGGGGCTCACGGTGCTGCTGTCGGGCTTGCTGGTGGCCGAGCTGCCGCTGTTTGCTCTGAAGTTTAAGAATTTGAGTTGGGGCGACAACCGCCGCCGGTTTTTGTTTTTGCTGCTGGCGGCAGGATTATTGCTAGGATTGCGGGCCGCTGCCGTGCCGCTTATTGTGCTACTCTACGTGCTGCTGTCGGTGCCGAAGACAGCGGCGCGGTAGCCGAATTGGGACGGCAGCGACAATAAATAGAGTAATTGGCGGTTAAGTGACCACTGCCTGGTGAACCTGCCGCCGGGTGGTGCTGTTGCGGGGCAATTACGCCACTTAGCAGGTCGCAACGTAGGTGCAAGGTGTTCAAATTATTGCGTGTATGCGTCCTTTTTTTCTTTTCGTTGCGTTTGCGGGGCTGTTGGTTGGAGTGGCTCCGACCCGTGCTCAATCGGGGGGCGTGGCCACGGCCCACGGCAGCATTAAGTGGGGCGGCTATGCGGAGGTGCCAACCCTGAGCGACCGCAAGCAGAAAGTACCCACTTTCAACGAAGCGCACCAGGCGCTTAATGACCAGGTGGGCTGGTTCAGCCTGCGGCTGAACGGCGCGGTAGACCAGGGCGAGCTGCTGAACATGGTGTACGAGCCGTTTTCGGCGGCCGATGCCAAGATGTTCAACGTGAGCCAGCTGCCCGCCGGGCCGGAGCCCCAGCTCACCTCGGGTACTGAAATGAAGCAGGTGGTAACGCACCTGAGCCTGCGCCCCGTGCGCCGCAACCCCCAAACCGGACAGCCCGAGCGCCTGGTCTCGTTCGACTACACTTACTCGCCGGCCGTTGACAAAACGGCTGCCCGCAGCACCACTACCACCCGCACCCACGCCGCCCACTCGGTGCTGGCCACCGGCGATTGGTACAAGATGGGCGTGGCCGAAAGCGGCATCTACAAGCTCGACAAGACTGCTCTGGGCCGGCTGGGCCTCAGTATCAACCTCAATCCCAACAACCTGCACGTGTATGGCAATGCCATGGGCGTGCTGCCCCAGGCCAACGCCGCCCCGCGCCCCGACGACCTGGCCGAGAACAACGTGCTGTTTGTGGGCAATCCCGACAACGTGCTCGACGACAACGAATACTTCCTGTTTTACTCGCCGGGGGCCCACACCTGGGAGGCACAAGGCGGCGTATTTCGGCACCGCAACAATATTTACACCGACACCACTTACTACTTCGTGACGGTGAATGGCACGGCCGGCCGCCGGGTGCCCACGGCCCCCGCGCTCACGGCAGCTGCTACTACGCCCACCATCAGCACGTTTACTTACCGCGCCTTTCACGAGTACGACCTGGCCAACCTGCTGCACTCGGGCCGCAACTGGGTGGGCGAGGGCTTCCGCAACGGGGCGCAGCTGGATTTTGCGTTCGGCAACCTTTCCGATTTGGTGGCCAGCGTGCCGGTGCGCGTCACGGCTTCGCTGGTGGCCAACTCGGCCACGGCCAGCTCGTTTCAGCTCACGCTGAATGGGGCGGCGCTGGGTAGCCAGGGGTTGGACCCCCGGCCCAGCTACGACTTCGGGGCCATTGCCACGGTGAACACTACTACCAACCAACTGCCCCTCGCTAACCCCGGCACCGAGCTAAAAGTGGGCCTGACCTACACCAGCAGCGATGCCAACGCCAGCGGCTATCTCGATTACCTCGAAATAAACGCCCAGCGCCAGCTCAAGCTTAGCGGTTCGCAGCTGGAGTTTCGCACGCTGGCCAACATCGCGCCCCAGGCTCTGAACCGCTACGTGCTGGCCAGCGCACCCGCCGGAGCGCTGGTGTGGGACGTGACCAACCCCCGCCGACCCATAGCCCGCGCCCTCGATGGGGCCGGCAGCTTCGTGGCCCCGGCCGATACGTTGCGCGAGTACGTGGCGCTGCAACCTGGCGGCAGTTTTGGCGCGCCCCGCGCCTTTGGCAAGGTCGAAAATCAGGATTTGCACGTCCTCAACGGCGGCAGTAGCTTGCCCATCGACCTGGTTATCATCACTTACCCCACGTTTTACGGGCAGGCATTGCGCCTGGCCAACCACCGCATCAGCCACGACAACCTGCGCGTGGCCGTGCTGACGACGGCGCAGGTGTACAACGAATTCGGCTCGGGCGGGCAGGACGTGACGGCCATCCGCGACCTGATGAAGCAGTTGTACGACCGCGCCCCGGCCGGCAAGCAAATGCAGCTGCTGTTGTTCGGCGATGCGTCGTACGATTACAAGTCGGACCCTTATAACGACAAAAATTTCGAGCCAACCTGGTGGAAGGACCGGGTGCCGTTCAAGTCCGATGCCGATTTCGACGCGGCCAACCAGAACTACGTGCCCACCTACGAGTCGCGCGAGTCGCTGGCCCCGTTTTATGGCGGTGCGTACGGGCAGGCCAGCTATTCTTCGGATGACTACTACGCCCTGCTCGACGACAACGAGGGCGGATGGAACGAATCGCAGCCCGGCAGCGAACTGCTCGACATTGGGGTGGGCCGCCTGCCAATTCGCACGCCCAAGGGCAAGGCCAACCAAACCAACACCGACCAGGCCCGACTGATGGTCGATAAGCTGATTGGCTACGATGCGGCCCCGGCTTACGGGAAGTGGCGCAACCGCATTACGCTGGTGTCGGACGATGGCAACGGCGACTTGTTCGTGGGCCAGGGCTCGGAGTTAATTGCCCACACCATTGGCACCGACTATCCGGTGTACAACCTGCACAAAGTGTATTTGGACCTGTACCCGCAGGTGTCGGTATCGGCCGGGCAGCGCTCGCCCGAGGCCAACCGCGCCATCGACCAGTCGGTGGAGCAGGGCTCGCTGATTGTGAACTACCTGGGCCACGGCGGCCCCAAGGGCTGGGCCGACGAGCAGATTGTGACCAACGCCTCGGTGCTGGCCCTGCGCAACCCCAACAACCTCACGTTCTTCACCACCGGCACCTGCGATTTCAGTACCTACGACAACCCGGACTTTACCTCGGCCGGCGAGCAGGCGCTCACCGACAATGCCACCGGCGGGGCCGTGGGCCTGTTCACCACCACCCGCGTGGTCGATGCCGGCCTCAACGCCGGCCTGAACCAGGCCTACTTCAACCGCGTGCTGCGGCCTCTCACCAACGGCCAGATGCCCAGCATTGGCACCGTGGTGATGCTGAGCAAGAACGACTACCCCGGCGCTGGCCAGCCGGGCGTTATCAACAACCGCAACTACACGCTGCTGGGCGACCCCAGCATGACCCTGGCCTACCCCCGCCAAACCGTGGCCCTCGACAGCATGAGCCGCCGCGTGGGCAAGCTCTGGCAGCCCACCGATACCATTCAGGCGCTGGCGCGGGTGCGCCTGCACGGCCGACTGCTGAACAATGGCAGCTTGAACGCCACGTTCACGGGCCGCGCCCAGGTCACTATTTTCGACAAGCCCACCACCGTGCAAACCCTCGGCGATGAATCGGGCGGCGACCCGACCTCGGCCGATGCGCCCCGGCCGGTATCGGTGCAGGAAAACGTGATTTACGGCGGGCAGGCCGACGTGGTGAACGGGCAGTTTAGCCTCACCTTCGTGGTGCCCAAGGACATTAATTACAACCTGGGCCAGGGCAAAATCAGCCTGTATGCCTACGATGCCACCCACCGCCTCGACGCGCACGGCTACCAGCTGAAGCAGGTGGGCGGCGCGGCGCGGGGCTTTCCTAAGGACACGATTCCGCCCGATATTAAGCTGTTTATGGACAGCGAGTCGTTTGCCTTTGGCGGCCTCACCGGCCAGAATACCACGCTGCTGGCCACCCTGCGCGATTCGAGCGGCATCAATACCACCGGGGCGGGCATTGGCCACGATATCACGGCCGTGCTCGACCACGACCCCACCAAAACCTTCGTGCTGAACGATAGCTACGCGGCCAACGTCGGCGACTTCCGCGCCGGCCGCGTCAACAACTATTTCAAGGAGCTGGGCACTGGCCCGCACTCGCTGCGGCTGAAGGCATGGGACACGTACAACAACTCGGCGGAGCGGGAAATTGAATTTGTGGTGGCGCACGATGAAAAGCTGGCCCTCGACCACGTGCTGAACTACCCCAATCCGTTTGCCCACTCCACTACGTTCTTCTTCGACCACAACCAAGCAGGCGGCCTGTCGGAAACGCTGGACGTGCAGGTGCAGATTTTCACCGTTGCGGGGCGGCTGGTGCGCACCATCACCGCCACCGTGCCCAGCGCCGACCCGCACCAGCGCAGCATCAGTTGGAACGGCCGCGACGAGTACGACGACCCGCTGGCCCGGGGCGTGTACGTGTACCGCATCAGCGTGCGGGTGCCGCACAACAATTCCACGGCTTCTAAGTACGAGAAGCTCGTTATCCTCAATTAATCCGCTTTTATTTGCGCCCGGGCCGCGAATGGCCTCCTTTTTCATGTCTATGAATTCTCTCGTTTTCCGTTCGCGCCTGGCGCTGCTGGCTGGTCTGCTGGCCTCGGCGGCAACCAGCCAGGCTCAAACCAGCCAAAACCAAAGCACCATCACCACGGCGGTGCCCATTCTCACCCTCAGCCCCGATGCCCGCGCCTCG